>CAININ010000325.1 GCA_903849265.1 uncultured Acidimicrobiaceae bacterium | reverse complement strand
CGTGCCTTGAGGTCTCGACCCGGGCCCCGGATCACCAACGGAGGACGTCTCGTGAAGAAGTTGCCCCTGCTTGCATCGCTGGCCCTGGTATCCACGTGCTGGGCCCTGGTCGGCTCCGGAGCGACGGCGTCTGCTGCCCCGACCAATGTCTACGCAGCCGCACCGACCTTCGTCCCGGGAGCAGAGTCGTCGATGGCCTTCACTCCGACGACCGACCCGACATTGCTTGCGCAGCTCGACAACCAACAGGGGAGCGATGCCGACAGCACCATCTACTCTCAAGCGTTCCAGGTGACCGCCGACGGAACTGTCGACACCATCTCGTGGTGGGGGACCGGTGCCGGTCAGGCCGGCTTCATGGTGGCACTACAGGATGGGGTGTGGGGCAGCTCGACCCTGCTCCCGAACGGCCCTGTCGTCGAAGGGGTGCTCGCCCAGCTCAGTGTCGTGCCGATCGCCCAGGTGACCCGCACCCCTGCCTCCAACGGCGAGACGATGTTCCAGATCTCAATTCCGGCCACGCACGTGTTCGCCTCCCACGCCTATCGCCTCTCGGTGACTGCGGTGGGTGGCAACTTCGAATGGGACAACTCACACGCTCTGGGTTGCTGCACGGGCACGGCAGCCGTCAACTGGGTCCGGGGACGCCTGCAGTCGTACCTGCCGCAGTACAACGTGGCGTTCTCACTCGACCAGACCGGTGCCTCCTCCGCAGGTCTGGCCGTCGTGCCGGAGGCGCTGCCGTTGGCAGTCCACGGGTCTCCCTACGTGGCACCGGCTTTGACTGCGGTAGGTGGAAACGCGCCGTACACATGGAAGCTGGCGTCGGGGTCGACGCCGCTGCCCAAGGGGCTCAAGCTCAACAAGACGACCGGTGCCATCACGGGCACGCCAAAGACTTCCGGGGTCTACCCCTTCACTGTTCAGGTGACGGATACCAAGACGAAGACGAAGCCCTCGACACAAGGCAAGGCCACCTACGCCATGACCATCACGGTGGCCTAGGTTCGCCAGGCCTGATCGCCAGGCCTGATCATCTTGTCCGGTGAGGTCAGGGCCGGGGTGGCGTGGTCGGGAGCGCCACCACCGGAAGCCGGACGGTGAACGTCGTCCCTTCGCCTGGCCGGCTGGCAGCGGTGACGGTGCCCCCGTGGGCAGCCACGATGGCCGACACGATGGACAGCCCGAGCCCGGCTCCACCCTTGAGCCGTGACCGGCTGGGGTCGGATCGGTAGAAGCGCTCGAACACCTTGGCGACTTCGTCATCAGTCATGCCTGGACCGTCGTCGGACACCTCGATCACGACTCCCGTGACGTCGCCGTCGACCGACACGCGGGTCGAGGTCCCCTCGGGGGTGTGGGCCCGCACGTTGCCGAGCAGGTTGTCGATCACTTGGCGGAGGCTGGTGGCATCCCCGGTGACCTCTACGGGCCGGGTGGCGGTGAAGGTGACGGGCCACGCCGGCCCGACGGTCTGCGCGGTCTGGACGGCCTCGGCGCACAGGGCCACCACGTCGACGGACTGCATCTCCATCGGTCGGCCTTCATCGAGGCGGGCCAGGAGCAGAAGGTCGGCGACCAGGTGCTCCATGCGCCCGGTTTCGCTGATGATGCCGAGCATCAGGCGCTCGAGGTCCTCCTTCTGGTCCGAGGCCCCCCGGCCGAAGAGCTCGGCATAGGCCGAAATGGCGGCGATCGGGGTTCTCAACTCGTGGGATGCGTCGCCCACGAAGCGGCGCAGCCGGGCGTCTGACTCGCGGAGCCGCTGTTCCGAGGCGACCCGGGCACTAAAGGCCGACTCGATCCGAGACAGCATCACGTTGAGGGTCCGCGCCAGCCGGCCGACCTCTGTCCGGTCGTTCTCCCCGGGGACGCGTTCGGTCAGGTTGCCAGCGGCGATCGATTCGGCCGCCACTTCCATGTCGCGTAGAGGACGCAGGCCGATCCGGACCAGCCAGAGCCCGCCGAGCAGCGCGACGATGACCGCACCGGCGGTCACCACCCACTCGACGAAGAGCAGGTGATGGAGCGTGCTCTCGGTGTCGCCGAGAGGCTGGGCGATGATCAGAATGTCGCCGTTGGCGACCGTCGACGCCCGGACGCGGAACGTCGGACCGTCGTGCTGGGATGACTCGGCATCAAAAAAGGCGGCCTGGGACCCGTCAGCCGTCGTGGCGAATCTGGTGATCGGGCCGGTGATCAACGGGGTGAACGGAACTCCGTTGACATATGCGGGGCAGCCGGTCCCCCCGACGAGTGCGCCGGATGCGGTGCGGATCTGGACCGCCTGGCTCTGGAAGGCGTTGGACGGGCCTCCGTCGGGCCTGTGTCCGTCGCCTGGACCCCGAGGGAGCACCTGGTTCGGTCCACCGAAGCAGGGGATGGTCACCCCCTGATTGATGGCGCGCTCGTAGGCACCGTGGACGCCGGTGAGCTGCTGGTCCACCCGTTGATAGAGGAAGGACTGCAGTGCCGAATAGGTGACGACGTCGGCGATGGCCAGCGCGGCCAGCGCGATCACACCGATGGCGAGAAGGAGGCGGGTGCGCAACGACATGACTAACCGGCTGCCGGTTCGCGCAGCGCGTACCCGACCAGGCGCACGGTGTGGATCACCGGAGGTCCGGCGACTTCGAGCTTCTTGCGGAGGTAGCTGACATAGGTCTCGACCACGTTGCTGTCACCTCCGAAGTCGTAGTGCCAGACATGGTCCAGGATCTGTGACTTGGAGAGCACGTGTCGGGGGTTCACGAGGAAGAAGCGGAGGAGGTTGAACTCAGTCGCAGTAAGGGGGATGACCTGGCCGGCCCGAGTCACTTCATGGGCGTTCTCATCCATCTCGATGTCGGCAAATCGGAGGATCCCGCCATCTTCGGGTTCGGACCCCAGGCGCCGCAGGATGGCGTGTACCCGGGCTACCACCTCGGCCAGTGCGAACGGCTTGGTCACGTAGTCGTCGCCACCGACGGTCAGTCCAGCCACTTTGTCTTCGACCGCGTCGCGGGCGGTCAGGAAGAGCACCGGCACACGGATCCCATCGGCCCGGAGCCGGCGAGTCACTTCAAGGCCATCGAGGTCGGGCAGCATGACGTCGAGGACGATGAGGTCGGGCGGGTCGTCCTGGGCTGCGGCCAGGGCCAGGCGTCCATTGACCGCCTCGGTGACGGCAAAGCCCTCGTAGCGCAGCGAGGTGGCTACGGCATCGACGATGGATGGTTCGTCGTCGACGACCAGGATTCGCTGGCTTCGGGTGGGTTCCACTGGTCCTCCTCGGGTCGGGCGAGCGCCCGAACGGTCCTTCGTCTTGCACTGAGCATCGCGCCCCTGGCTGGCCCGATGGTGTGATCCGGCTGTGAGCCGGCTGTGAGACCTGGCCGGAACACCAATGGGGATCGGAGGAGGTGTCGAACATTCACAGCAGATCCACAGGTGGGCCGACGCTGGCTCTGTGGAGGGGCATGTGCAATGGAGTCATCAGCCCACGCCGGTCGATTCCGAGACCGGTGGCAACCTGCGAAAGGTGACTCCATGGCCCCCCTCTCCCGTCAGAACCCCCATCCCGACCGTGCCGCTCGATCACGCGACGAGGCACTCGTGCGCATCCGCCGGGCCACCGTCGCCATGGGCGTGTCAGCCACGGCCGCCGTGATCGGCATCGGCGGTGTCATCGCCGTGCAGGCCCAGCAGCACGCGGTGGCCACCACCGCAGGGACCTCAGCGACACCGGCGACCACGTCTGGTGCCTCGGCTGTGGCGACAGGCTCGGCCGCAGCCGTCGCTCCTTCTGTAGTGGCCTCGGCACCGGTGGCCGCTACCACGTCAGGGCAGTCATGAGCAGCCCGATGGCGACCAAGGACGGCGTGGCGACTCCTGGCATCCGGTCGATGTCGGCCATTGGCACCACGGCCACGGTCCTCGTGGAGGATCCGGCGCTGGCTGATGTAGCCCTCGCCATGCTGGCTGGCGATCTGGCGGACTTGGACGAGGCGTGCAGCCGATTCCGCCCGGATTCAGAGCTCCGCCGCATCGAGGCCCAGCAGGCCGGGCGCCGTACAGAGGTGAGCGCCTTGTTGTTCGACGCCCTCGATGCGGCCTGTCGCATTGCGTCCCTCACTGCCGGCATCGTCGATCCAACGATCGGGTCCGCTCTGGTGGAGCTGGGCTACGACCGGGACTTCGCCGCACTCGCCGGAGGAACCGGCCGGCCCGAGGTCGAGGCGACACCGGCACCCGGATGGTGGCAGATCGAACTGAACCGGGCCGACCGCACCGTCACGATTCCACGAGGGATCCATGTCGACCTCGGCTCGACTGCCAAGGCCTTCGCCGCCGATCGCTCGGCCGCCCGGATCGCCGACTCACTCGGCTGCGGTGTTCTGATCAACCTCGGCGGCGACGTCGCCGTTGCCGGACCCCCGCCTGCCGGCGGCTGGGGCGTCGGTATCGCCCTCAGCTCCTCGACAGCACCGGCTGACACGGACGAGGTCATCGCCCTCTGGTCCGGCGGACTGGCATCGTCGGGCACCACCGCCCGAACCTGGATCCACGGCGGCCGCCGGGTCCACCACATCGTCGACCCATGGACCGGGAAGGTCGCGCCGTCGACCTGGGCGCTGGCGTCCGTACTCGCCTCCACCTGCCTCGAGGCGAACGGCTGGTCTACGGCGGCCGTGGTGTGGGGCCCGGATGCCCCCGGCAACCTCGTCGCCCACGGTGTGGCGGCCCGCCTGGTCGCTCCCGACGGAACAGTCCTGCGGGTGGGTGGCTGGCCGGAACCCGCAGCCAACCTGCCAGTGAACGCGGCCGACGGTGACGCCGGCACCACGGACTACAGGTGGACCGCATGACGACGGCTATCTGGTACGCCATCCGAGCCACCGGCGTGGTCGCGCTGATCCTGCTCACGGTCACCACGGTCCTCGGGCTCCTGTCGGCGTCACGGGTCCGCACCAAGCGCTGGCCTGCATTCGCCCAGCTCGACCTGCACAAGCGGGCCACGATGCTGGCACTGGTCTTCCTCGGCTTCCACGTGATGACCGCCGTCGTCGACACCTATGTTCACGTCGGACTGCTTTCGGTCATCATCCCGTTCACTTCGAGCTTCCGTACGTTCTGGACGGGCCTCGGCACCATCGCCGTCGACCTCCTCTTGGCCGTCGCCATCTCGAGCGCCCTGCGCAACCACATTGCGCCGCGGACCTGGCGGGGCCTGCACTGGCTGGCCTACGCCTGCTGGCCTGTCGCACTCGCCCACGCCCTGGGCGCGGGCACCGACGCCACCCGGCTGTGGATGGACGCCACGGCGGCTGCCTGCACGATCGCCGTCGTGACCGCCCTGACCTGGCGGATCGGCGACCGGCGCACCGCCCGAGAGGAGCAGGACCGTGTCGGGGCCACCACCCGTGCCGTGCCGCTTCGCCATCGTCGTGGCGCACAGGCAGGGCGACCTGCCGCTGTGACCACCCACCCGACCACCTCGACCGAACGCCCGCCTCCCGCCGCCACCCCGACGGCACGTGTGGTTGCGACCGCCACCCGACTCCTGGAGAAGAACCGCCAATGACCACCCCCACGATCGACCGCGTCGAGCGCCTGCTGCGCACCGGAGCGGATGGACCCGCCGCCCCCGGCTTGGACGCCCACCTCGCAGTACACGGTCCGTTGACGATCCCTCGCAAGGACGACCGCAACTGGAGTCATGCCGTATGGGCCGAGGTGGCCGCTGCTGGTCTGACCGGCAGGGGCGGGGGAGGGTTTCCGGCCGCAGCCAAGTGGGATGCGGTCACCAAGAGCGCCCGGCGCCCGCTGGTGGTGGTCAACGCCATGGAGGGCGAGCCGGCCAGCGCCAAGGACCGCACGCTGCTGGCATGGTCGCCCCATCTGGTGCTCGACGGAGCCGAGGTG
>CAININ010000324.1 GCA_903849265.1 uncultured Acidimicrobiaceae bacterium | reverse complement strand
GGGCAGGTTCGGAACCGACCGGGTATAGTCGGCACCTGACCGTGAAGCGGGTCCCGTGAGGCCCGTACGGACAGGAGGATGCAGTGGCCGAACGCGAACGCAGTCATACACGCCCGCGGGGTGCTGTCTTCGTTCCCCGTGTCCAGGTCATGTCGGCGGACGACGTGCGCCGGGCCATCACCCGTATGGCCCATGAGATCGCCGAACGCAACCGTGGACTCCACGATGTTGTGTTGGTGGGCCTGCAGACAGGCGGGGTGGCCATCGCCCGTCGCCTGGCCGAGACCCTCGCCGAGGTGGAGGGAGCAGACGTTCCTGTCGGCACATTGGACGTCGCCTTCTACCGTGACGACATCGGGCTCCGCCCGGTCCTGCCCGAGGCAACGACCGACATCACTACCGACCTCACCGGGGCGAATGTCGTGCTGGTCGACGACGTGCTCTTCACCGGCCGGACCATCCGTGCCGCACTCAACGCCTTGGGTGAGTACGGACGGGCGCAGGTGGTCGAACTGGCGGTCATGGTCGACCGTGGCCATCGTGAGCTGCCGATCCGGCCGGACTATGTCGGAAAGAACCTGCCCACCAACCGCGAGGAGATGGTGGACGTCTCCGACGAGGGCGTCTCCCTCGGTGAACTGGTGACCCGGTGAGCGCCTTCCCGACCCATCTGCTCAGCATGGACGACCTCGACGCCGAGTCGATCGGCGAGGTCCTGCGGGTGACGGACTCCTTCGCCGAAGTCGGTCGCCGGGCCAATCCCAAGGTGCCGGCCCTGCGCGGCCGCACCGTCGCCACGCTGTTCTTCGAGGACTCCACCCGGACCCGGATGTCGTTCGAGACCGCGGCGAAGCGGATGTCCGCCGACGTGCTCTCGTTTGCCGCCGGATCGTCGTCGGTCAAGAAGGGCGAGTCCCTGCGCGACACCATCGAGACCATTCAGGCCATCGGTATGGATGCGGTGATCATCCGCCACAGCTCGTCGGGCGTGCCGGCTCGGGTTGCTGAGTGGGTCGATGGCTGCGTAGTGATCAACGCCGGCGACGGCTGGCACCAGCACCCCACCCAGGCGCTGCTCGACCTCTACACGGTGCGCCAGTCGCTCGGTGGCGGCCAAACCGGCCTCGACCGGTTCGCCGGGCTCCGGGTGACCATCGTGGGGGACATCCGCCACAGCCGGGTGGCCCGGTCCCAGATCACCGCGTATGCCGCCTTGGGGGCCGAGGTGACTCTGGTCGCCCCGGCCACACTGCTGCCGCCGTCCCTCGAGGGCTGGCCAGTCGCGTCGGTCAGCCACGACCTCGACAGCGTCCTGGCCACGACCGACGTCATCTCTTTGCTGCGGCTGCAGGCCGAGCGGGGGAGCGGGGACTACGTCCCGACCATGCGCGAGTACTCGACCGGTTATGCCCTCACGGCCCGGCGGGCACTGCAGCTTCCGCCCGAGGCGGTCATCCTTCATCCGGGGCCCATGGTGCGTGGCGTAGAGATCGCCTCCGAGGTGGCCGAGCTTCCGTCCGCCCGGATCACCGACCAGGTCGGCAATGGCGTAGCGGTTCGAATGGCGGTGCTCTTTCTGCTGCTGGGCCAGGGCACCTTGGGAAGCGACCAGACATGACGGACGAAGCACGATGACGAAGAGGACGACGATGGGGACGACACCGGAACTGGTGATCCGCGGGGGAACGGTCATCGACCGGTCGGGCGAACGCCGCAGCGACGTGCGGGTGGTCGACGGAGTGGTGGTCGAGGTCG
>CAININ010000323.1 GCA_903849265.1 uncultured Acidimicrobiaceae bacterium | reverse complement strand
GCCAGGGATCGCCCACCGACGGAGCGACCTTGTCCCTCGACCTCTCGGGTGACCGCGACCGGGGACTGTTCATCCCGCCCGGCGTCGCCCACGGGTTCGCCTCGCTGACCGACCTGACCCTCTGGTACCTGGTCGACGGCTACTACAACGCCGAAGATGAGCTGGGTGTGGCCTGGGACGACCCCGCCATCGGCGGCGACTGGGGCGTCACCGACCCGGTCTTGTCGAACCGCGACAAGGCCAACCCCCTGCGCTCTGAGCTCCCGCCCGGACGCCAGCCCTACATCGGTCTGCGCACCTGAGCACCTGAGCACTCGAGTGCCGGCGGCAGGCCGTCCTGATACTCCTGCCGACACGATCGAGTTCGACCCGTCGGGCGGGAGGTCTGGAATACTCCCGTCATGACTTCCATCCCGGACGCACCCTCTGCCGCTCGCTCTTCGTCCAATCACCTCGGATCGCCGGGAACGGGCGTGCTCGTCACCGGGGGAGGTTCGGGCATCGGCCGTGCCACCGCGCTGGCTCTAGCCGAAGTGGGCCGACCCGTGGCCATCTGGGACATCGATGCCGCCGGAGCAGAGGAGACGGCGGCGCGTTGTCGGGCGTTCGGGGTGACGGCGCATGCGGCGGTGGTCGATGTAGCCGACTCGTCTGTCATCGGTTCAGCGGTGACGGCGGCGGCAGATGCACTCGGGTCTCTCGGCGGGTTCGTCCACGCCGCCGGTGTGTCCGGCGCCGGGACGGTCGATGACATCGACGATGTGGTGTGGGACGAGACGCTCAATATCAACCTGCGGGCCGCAGCCATGATCTGCCGTCACCTCTTGGTCCCGTTCCGCGAGGCCGGACCCGGATCGGCCGTCGTGCTCATCTCCTCGATCGAGGGTCTCTTCGGAAGCGTGATGCTCACCGCCTACTGCGCATCCAAGGGCGGTGTCCTCGGAGTGATGCGCTCCCTTGCCCAGCGGTTCGCCATGGAAGGGTTCCGGGTGAACGCGGTGTGTCCTGGCGCAGTCGCGACCCCCATGCTGGAGCCTGCCTTCGCCATCCCCGGGTTCCGTGAGCAGCTCGAGGAGCGGACGCCGCTGCAGCGGATCTCGACCCCCGACGAGATCGCCCGTCCGATCCGGTTCCTGCTCTCCTCCGAGGCATCATTTGTCACAGGAGCGCATCTGACGGTCGACGGCGGTCTGACCGCTGTCACCGCGATTTAAGGTCACGACCAGGGACGACGCGCAATGCATCCTCGCTGGAGAGGGACGTTATGGCCCTCGCCTCGCGACCCCCGCCGGATTCGGGGTTGAATAGACGAGATGTGGGCTGTGGCGTTCGTGCTGGTGGTGGTGGTGGCGGTGTCCGTTGCGGTCGCCGTCGTCCGTCGACCCCGGGGAGATGACGTCCACTCGGTGCGCAGCTACAACCACGCGCTCGGCACGCTCGAGCACCTGTCGGAACGTATCGGTCCGCCTACGGTGCGCCCCGTCGCCCGCCGGGTGGCATCTGGAGAGTCATCGGTGGAAACGGAACGGATCGTTCCCCCGGTGCCGGTTCGCGGGACCGACGAGTTTCCGGATCCGGACTCCCCGATCGTGTTCGACGATGCACGGCCGTTCGATCGGAACCGCATCTCGACGTCAGGGGACGGCGCTCCGCCGGCGAGGACCGACCGGGCGCAGCGTCTGGCGCTCGATTCCATGAACCATCGGCGTCGGGGCGGGGCCGGGATCACCATCGCCATCGTCGTGGTCCTCGTCTTCGGTCTGTTGGCGGTCCTCGGGAGCCACAGGTCGCGTTCGACCTCCCATGCTTCGTCGACGACGTCTCCCTCGACAACGGGTGCGGGAGGTTCGTCACGAGCGTCGACCTCGACGTCACGACCACGCCCGACACCCACCACCCGTCCGACCCCGACCACACTGCCCAGCCAGTTCGCGGCGACGACCACTTCGTCATCGGGTACCTCCGCCGAGTACACGATCCCCAACGAGTCGTTCCAGATCACCGCGACGGGGACAGGATCGTGCTGGGTCCAAGTGAGCTCGGTGGCAACCGGTAAGACCGTGTGGGCCGGTGCGCTCTCCGCCGGCACCGTCCAGAACGTCGATGCCACCGGGGCGACCACTGTCCAGTTCGGAACTCCCACGCTGACGCTCTCGGTCGACACGATCCCGGTGGTACTCCCGAGCCCGCTCCGGACGCCGTTCGTCGTCACCTTCACTCCGTCGGCCGCCGCCACTGCGGCCGCTGCGGCCGCCGGGCCAACGACCACCACCACGACGACGACCACCACGACGGGATCGGCCTCGACTACGACGACCGCCGGATCAGTCACAACCACGACGCCCACCGGCTCCGGCTGAGCTCAGTTCGCCGCAGTCCGCCCCTGTCGACTGCTCTACGTTGCTAGCCGGCAGGCGTCGCCGAGTAGGGGATCGACGGAGCGTCGGCCATGTCCAGCGAGTCGAGGATGAAGGCATAGACGAACGCCTCGTCCTTCCACGCGTCGTAGCGACCTGAGGGCCCCCCGTGTCCGGCACCCATCTCTGTCTTCAACAGGGCATGGTTCTGCGGGTTGGCAGCACGCAGCTTGGCCACCCACTTGGCGGGCTCCCAGAACCCGACCCGGGGATCCGACAGCCCGGCGGTGGCCAGGATGTCGGGATAGCGAACCGGGCTCCCGTCCGCTCGGACGCCGGCGACGTTGTCGTAAGGGGAGTATGCCTTCATGACCTCGTAGATGGCGGTGTCCTCCACGGGGTTGCCCCACTCCTCCCATTCGAGGACGGTGAGGGGAAGTGTTTCGTCAAGGATCGTGGTGAGGCAGTCGACGAAGGGCACCTCGGCAACGATGGCCCGGAAGAGCTCGGGGGCGAGGTTGGCCACCGCTCCCATGAGCAGACCGCCAGCGCTGCCGCCCCGTGCCACGAGGCGCTCGGGCGAGGTCCACCCACCGTCGACCAGGTGGTTGGCGCAGGCGATGAAGTCGGTGAACGTGTTGGGCTTGGCCGCGAACTTTCCCTCTTCGTACCAGTGGCGCCCGAGTTCGCCACCGCCGCGGACGTGCGCGATGGCGAAGACGAACCCGCGGTCGAGCAAGCTCAGTCGCAGGCTCGAGAACGTCGGGTCCATCGAGGCTTCGTAGGAGCCGTAGCCGTAGAGCAGGCACGGTGCGCCGCCCAGGCCGGCGTCTGCTGCCGCGGCCGTCGGCCCCACCAGATCCGGACGGTAGACGAGCGACACAGGCACCTGCGTCCCGTCAGGAGCGGTCGCCCACTGGCGCTCGGTGCGGTAGCGACCCGGGTCGAACTCGCCCAGCACCGGCTGGCGCTTCAGCAGGGCGAGCCCGCCGTCGACGAGGTCGAGGTCGTAGACGGACCGGGGGGTTGCCAGTGATGTGTAGCCGTACCGCAGGACGGTGGAGTCATACTCGGGATTGGCCTCGCCCCACACGGTCGAAGGCGACTCGGGCTGGTCCACGGGGGTGGACACGCCGGTGGCATGTTCGATGACACGCATCCGGGTCTCCCCGCCCTCGCGCTCGTAGACCGCCAGGTGCAGTGCGAAGGGGTCGACGGCATCCAGGCGGATCCCGGGCCGCGCCCCGATGACCTCGGTCCAGTTGTCGCGACCCGGGGCATCCTCCGGGGCTTCCATCAGCCGGAAGTCCTCGGCTCCGTCATTGGTCACGACGAGGAATCGGGGAGCCCGACCCGTGTTCGGGTCGCCCCTGTCGTGGTCGACGCTGTACTCGACCCCCTGTCGACGGGCCTCGACGACCGAGAAGTCACCGGTCGGGTCATCTGCATCTAGGACGCGCACCTCCGAGGTCACCTTGGAGTCGAGCCCGCACAGGACGAACCGGTCGTCCTTGGTCCTGCCCACCCCGAGGTAGTAGTGGTCGTCCGGTTCTTCGATGACGAGCATGTCGCCAGCGGCATCGGTCCCGACTTCGTGGCGCCACAACTGGAACGGACGCATGGCTTCATCGACCCGCACGTAGAAGACAGTGGCGTTGTCGTTGGCCCACGCGCAACCGTACGAAGTGTCCGCGATCGATTCGTCGGCTTCGGTTCCGGTGACAAGGTCGCGGAAACGCATGGTGTACCGCTCGCCACCTGAGGTGTCGGTCGAATAGACGAGCCACCGGTGATCTGGGCTGATCGAGAAGTTACCGAGAGCGAAGTAGTCGTGCCCTTCGGCGAGGAGGTTCTCATCAAGGAGGACCACTTCGGCATCCTCCGGTCCGTCGACCATGCGTCGGCAGTGGATCCCGTAACTGCTCCCCTCGACCGACCTGGAGAAGTAGAGCCATGGCCCCTTGCGGACAGGGACCGACAGATCGGTCTCTTGGATCCGGGCCACCATCTCGGCATACAGCGACTGTTGGAGCGAAACCGTGCCAGCCATGGCCGCTTCGGTGTAGGCGTTCTCGGCCTCGAGGTGTGTGATGACTGCCGGGTCATCTTTGTCTCGGAGCCAGAACCAGTCGTCGGTGCGGACGTCACCGTGGGCCTCGAGGGCAACTGGGTGCCGTGCCGCCATCGGGGGGGCCATCGGTCCAGTCGAATGGTGGATCTGAGGGGTGGGGTCAGCCATATGCACACAATGGCACGACCATCCTCGATGAGAGGTCAGGCCCCCCGTGTCGATCATTTCGCCCTTGGTGCGCGACAAGATTCGATCCTGGACGGTCG
>CAININ010000322.1 GCA_903849265.1 uncultured Acidimicrobiaceae bacterium | reverse complement strand
TCGTCCTCGAAGTCGGGCCGCGCCACCGCAGATGGTGGCCCGCCGCCCGGGGAGACTCCCCGGATCACCTTTTGGTTCGTCAAATACACAGAGAACCTTGAGATGCATCTGTGTGTAGCCATTCGGGCAGATCGCCGGATGCCAGGCACCGCCGTTGACCGCAGTGAACCACCGCTCTGCCGCTACGCTTCGATCGTAGTTGTCAGCGATGCACCCGAGGCGCCCCGAGGCCCGATGCCACCTACTCTTCTACGACGATGAGCGCTTCCTCTCTCCTGCAACAGGTGCGTGGACGCGTCGACCCACGAGGACGGGGCACTGCGGCCCGAGCCGTCCTTTCCTGGGTGGTGATCGCCGCTGTGGCTGCGGTCGCAGGTCTGGCCGTCGGGGTCAACCTGACTGCAGGTCTGGCCGTGGCCGTGCTCGTCCTGGCCTTCGGTGTGTTCGTCGCCGACCCGATCCTGATCGCTGTCATCGTGCTGCCTGGAGCGATCCTCATCCAACGGGTGGGCGGGTCGAGCACCAACCTCAGCGTGGCGGACCTCTTGGTCTTCATTGGTGCGTTCGTCTGCCTCTTCCACGTCGAGTGGCGCACGGCGAAGCACCTCAAGCGGTTCTTGCGAGGGATCGTCTGGTACGAAGCCGTGCTGCTGCTGGTCGTGGTGGCCCATCCCTTCCGCGGGGACATCGTGGAGTGGTTCCACCGCTTCTCCTATCTGGCCGGGAGCACTCTGGTGGGTTGGGTGATCGCCTATCACGGGCGCGCCCGGCAGGCCTACCGGATCTTCTTGTGGGGCGCGGCGCTCCTGGCCGTGCTGGCTGTCGAACATGCGGTGGCGCTTCACTTCCAGCCCGCCCAGTGGGGCGTCTATCAAAAGAACGCCATCGGGTGCGTCATGTGGGTGGCCATTGTCGTGGCCCAGCTCAACCCACCATGGGTCGGCATCAAGAAGGTGGAGGCGCGGGTGCTGGAGGTCCTTTGCCTAGCGGGGCTGCTTGCCTGCCAGTCCCGCCAGTCGGCCGTCCTGCTCGTGCTGGCCCTGGGTGTCGCGATGTTGCGCAACTCCGAGATCCGGGCCCGGTCGAAGTCGATCATCTTCATCGGAGTGCCGGCGATTGCCCTCGTGTACTACAGCCTCGCCTTGGCATTTCAGAACAACCCGCAGTTCAACTCGGTCGCCATCCGGTTGGGACAGCTCGGGGCGGCGGTCCATGTGTGGCACGAGAGCCCGTGGCTCGGTCTAGGGATGCGCTTCTACAACCTGCCGCAGTACCTGCTGATCACCGCTCCGCCGAACTCGCTCGTGGACAACCTTGCGTCCACCGGCATCATCGGCTCACTGGCGTTCTTCTTCCTTGTCATCGTGACCATGCGGGCCATGGCCGGACTGCCTCGTATCTACGGCACACTCGGCCTCGTGGTCCTGCTGAGCCACTACGTCGACGGTCTCTTCGACATCTTCTGGATCGGATCCCTATCGATCACCCCCTTCGTGATCGCCGGGATCTCCCTGGGCATGGCCGACTCGGACCCGCACTCCGAACGGGTCCCGGACCTTTTGGCCGCTTCTTCCGCCAGCCGCCGCACGCATACTTCGTCCGGCGCCAGGGTGCCGTCTGCAGTACCTCCGCCGTCTGGTTGATGCTGGATTTCGGGAGATCCACGGCCAGCAACCCGACGGGACCGAATCAGCGCTGACCGTCGCAGACGGCCGGTCGGTTGCGGTCGGGTTGCAGGGGCCCGACTCCACCCGGTGTCTGCTTCAGGTGCTTCGGTGACCTGCCGAAGCACCCCTTGATGAATGGGCAGGGACAAGATCGGTCCCCAGGGGTCAAGGAGTTGTTGGCCGCTGGAGGAGGGACGCACCACGGGACATCGAGTCCGGCGGTCGGTCCCGCCCGTTCCGCAATCGACGTTCTCCCTCGTGAGGTCGTCGTTCATCCCACGGACGTCGAGATCATTGTCGGTGCCGACCTCCTGGCCGACCTCCATGATCCGTCGCTGGTCATCTCACACGGCTACGTGGGTCCCGACAGGCGGCGGTTCGATCGGTCGATCCCACCCCCGACGGGAATGCCCATGTGGCTGCGTCGGACGATGCTGGTGGTCTTCTTGACCACCGTCGTCGTCGTGCCGCTCACCATGATCTCGGTCCGTTCGGTTCCGCCGGCAGCATCGAGCCCGGGAGCAAGTCAGCCTCAGACACCGACGACGCCAAAGGCCAAGTCCGGTCCGCACCGGCATCTACCCCACGTCATCACAGCCAGCAGCCAGCAGATCGCACGAGCCGAGGCTGCCTACCAGAAGGCGCTCGCACGGGCCGGGTACTCGAACGCCAGCGTGCCGACTTCCGCTTCCGCCACCGCGCCACCAGCGCCAACAGCGACTTCCAGCCAGGCCAGCCAGGCCAGCCAGGCGGAGGCTGCGACCGGCGCTTCACAGCACCTGCAACTGACGTCAGCGCAGAGCCAGCAGCAGACCCAGCGGGCAGCGGCGGCACAGCTACGGGTCGCGGCCCAGGCGCAAGCTGCAGAGGCCCGGGCAGCAGCCCAGGCGGCGACAGCCCAGCGCAGGGCAGCGGCAGCCGAAGCCCGGGCCCAGGCCCAAGCGGCACGGAGTGCAGCGCACCCCGGCGGTTCTGGAGCGAGTGGCACCAGTGTGTCCGGTGGCTCGACCAGCACCGCCCTGCCCTCGGGCTCCTGATCCTCTACGTGTTCGGTGGACGGGCCTCGAAACGAGGTGACCGGCCTCACGGTGCTCTTCAGTTGAGGCCTCGATGTGCCGATCTTCCGGTATGCAGTCGAGACTCGGAGACGACGAGACGATGACGGCGATCGGCGGAGTATCCGTCGTCGACCGTGCCTCGGGCGTTCCCTCCGCTGTTCCTTCGGCTGAGCCGGAAGACGTTGGCTCGACCGATGTCAGGGAACGACCACTTGCGGCGGTCGACCTCCTTGTCGATGACCCCTCGGCTGCGCTGGCCCAACTCGATGACCCGCGCTTCGTGCTGTCGGAGGGCTATGTCGGTATGGACCGGCGGCGGACCGGCACCAAGGCGGCAGTCGCTCGTTCGACCTTCTTCGCTCGGCGCGGGCTGCTACGCGTCGACGCCCTGATCGTCCTGGTCGCAGCGGTCATGCTGTTCGGTGTCGGCCTGCTGGCGACCAATACCCCTCGATCGACTCGGGTCGTCGCCCCGTCGCCGGCCGCCACATCTTCAGACGCCGTGCACCCGCGGCCGCACACGCCCACGACAATTCCGGCTCCGGCGGCTGTGACCCAACAGCCGACCAGTGAGCCAGTCGTCACCGTGAATGCGGCGACATCCGCGCCCTCCACACCCGACGCCATGGGTGCAGCCGCACTCTCCCTCGTCCGGTATCCGTGGCAGAAGATCCCGGGATACTCGATCGTCTTCCGGCCGATCAGTGAGGCGCCGTCCCCAGGGTTCTATGGGAACACCACCTTTGCATGGGGCAAGGCGGGCGGTGTCTCGACCCTCTACGTCTACCCAGGAGAGACAGTGGAGCGGCTTGCCGCCATCACCGCCTTCGAGGTCGGTCACGAGGTCGACGCCGCCTATGTCGAGCCGAACGGCGGGCACGAACAGATCTTGTCCATCCTCGGGGTGCACCCGACGAGTTGGGCGCCGGAGTGCGACTGCGGCGAACAGGGCTATCTCTCCGGTTGGTTCGCAGCCGCGTTCTCCAACTACTGGTCCCCTGGGGTCGGAGCATGGAGCACACTCGCCCCCGAACCGTCCGGTGCCCTCCTTGCCGCAATGACTACCTGGCTCGATCCCCGGACCTTCTAGGATCACAGTCTTGACTTGTTCACTGCTTCTTGTGGAGGACCGCGTGCGCGTTGGCCCTGGCGTCCGCTCGACCGGGGCGGTGGCCGGGGCTGCTGCGGCGCCAACGGTGACAGGATGTCAGTCATGAGCAGGATCGTCCTCCTTCCGAGCGCCTACTGGCCGTCGGTCGGTGGTGTCGAAGAGCTGACGCGGCACCTGGCGCTGTCGCTGGTGTCCGCAGGCGACAGCGTCGAGGTGTGGACCTGTGGACCGGATGACCGAGCCGGGGCAACCGTCGAGATCCGCGATGGGCTCGTCGTGCGGCGGTTCCCGTTCCCGTTGCCGGCCACCAACTTCCAGGCCATCTCGCGGACGGCCACGATCGGACCCCGGACGATCCAAGAGCTGCGACGGGCGGTAGCAGCGTTCCGTCCCGACCTCCTGCATGTGCAGTGCTTCGGCCCCAACGGTGCCTATGCCACGGCGCTGGCGCGGTTGACGGGCATCCCGCTGGTGGTGACCCTCCAGGGGGAGACCGTCATGGACGACACCGACCTCTTCGATGTCTCTCGGGTCATGCAGCGCTCGCTTCGGGCCGGCCTGCACACGGCGGCGGCGGTCACGGCCTGCTCGAGTTTCACCATGGACGACTCGATCGCCCGGTTCGGCCTCGAGCCTGGACGCGGCATCGTCATCCCGAATGCGGTGGTGCTCGAAGGGGTCGAGGCAGAGCCCGACTCCACCCCCGGACCACTGACGTCGCTCGGCGACACCCCCTACGTGCTCGCCCTCGGCCGAGTCGTCGAAAAGAAAGGCTTCGACCTTCTGCTGGCCGGGTATGCGGCCATGGACCCTGCGGAACGCACTGCGGACCTCGTGATCGGAGGGTCAGGTGCAGCCATGGAGGACCTCGAGGCCCAGGCCGAGGAGTCGGGGGTGGCCGACCGGATCCACTTCGTCGGAAGACTGACCCGCGAGCAGGTGGCCACAGCAATGGCCGGAGCGACAGTGTTCGTGATGCCGAGCCGGCTCGAGCCGTTCGGCATCGTCGCCCTCGAAGGGTGGCGTGCGGAGACCGCCGTGGTGGCTACGTCGCGGGGGGGTGCTCCAGAGTTCATCCGTGACGGAACGGACGGGTTCCTGGTCGACCCGTTCGACACCGCGGCAGTCGCCCGGGTGCTGGCAACGCTTCTCAACGACGCGCCGTTGCGCCAGAAGGTTGCCGCAGCCGGCAGGGCCCGTGTCGAGGAGTTCACCTGGCCGATCGTCACCGAGCAGTACCGGACGCTGTATCGGTCCGTGCTCGACGGGCGGTCCGCCCGGCAGAGGCGGAAGGCCGGCTGATGAGCGGTGCTGCACCCGGGGGGCTGCGGGTCGGTATCGACCTGGTTGCTGTCGATGAAGTGGCGGAGTCGGTGGCGCGTTTCGGCGACCGCTACGTGCACCGCATCTTCACGGACCACGAGATCTCGTGCTGCATCAACGCCGACGACGAGTCGGGGACCTCCTACGTGATGGAGTCACTGGCGGCCCGGTTCGCGGCGAAGGAAGCGGTACTAAAAGTACTTCGACCTGTCGAAGTGCAACCCCCATGGCGTAGTATCGAACTACACCGGATGGCGGGAGGTTGGAGTGAGATCCACCTCTCCGGACAGGCGTCAGAGCTCGCCTCACGTGCAGGGATCGGCGAACTGTCGGTCAGCCTGTCTCATGAGGCGAACCTCGCGGCGGCGGTCGTCGTCGGCTGGTGCAGACCACGAACCAGGGGGGAATGATGACGGTAGACGAGACGATCCGGCAGGTGCTGGTCGATCATGGGCGTCTGGCGGTGCCGGTAGAGACGCTGGCGGAAGATGCGGACTTGTTCAGTTCCGGGATGACGTCCCATGCCAGCGTCAACGTGATGCTGGCTCTCGAAGACGCGTTCGACTTCGAGTTTCCCGAGAAGATGTTGAAGAAGTCCACCTTCGAATCGATCGATGCAATCAGCACAGCCGTTAACGAGTTGACTGGAGTTTGAGCGGATGGTGAGCGGTGCAGGCGTGGCGCAGCCGATGACTCGTTCTGGTGACATCGCGGCGCGGATGGCCGCGATCGCGGACGAAGTGGCCGGGCCCGCGGCCGGCGATGTCGACGAGCGAGGCCGGTTCCCGGTCGAGACGATCCAGGCGTTGCGCTCCGAGGGACTGCTCGCCGCACTGGTCCCGGCCGAGTCCGGCGGGGGAGGGGCGACGATCTCGGAGCTGTCCGACGGCCTCGTCGCCCTGGGGCGGAAATGCGCGTCGAGTGCGATGGTCGTGGCGATGCACCACATCCAGGTCGCCTGCCTGGTGCGCCATGGCCGAACGGCGCTGATCCAGGACTACCTCTGTGAACTGAGCGAGAAGCAGTTCCTGTTGGCTTCGGCGACTACAGAAGTCGGCACGGGCGGCGACGTTCGATCGAGCGTCTGCGCGCTCGAAGTCACCGACGGGGTGTTCCGGGTGGAGAAGGAGGCCCCAGTGATCTCCTACGCCGATGACGCCGACGCCGTGCTGGTGACCGCTCGACGGGCAGCGGACAGCCCCGAGTCCGATCAGGTGATCGTCTTGTGCCGGCCCCCGGGCCTAGAGCTCGAGCAGGTCGGCGAGTGGAACGCCCTCGGCTTCCGAGGCACGTGCAGCACGGGGTTCGTCCTGCGGGCGACCGGTGACGCAAACGCCGTACTGAGTGAGCCCTATGCGGACATCTCGACCCGGACGATGCTGCCTGTGGCTCATCTACTTTGGAGCTCGGTGTGGCTCGGCATCGCCACAGATGCGTTCGAGTTGGCCAGGAGGTTCGTACAGGTGGAGGCCCGACGGAAGCCGGGCAAGACGCCGGCTGCGGCGGTGCGGTTGGCGCAGACGACAGTTGTACACCAGCAGTTCATCGACATGGTGCGGTCGTCAATCGAGCGTTTCGAGCAGGCCGACAGCGACCCCGATCGGCTCTCGTCGATCGGTTTCGGCATCGCCATGAATGCATTGAAGGTGTCCTCATCCACGCTGGTGGTCGACATCGTCCG
>CAININ010000321.1 GCA_903849265.1 uncultured Acidimicrobiaceae bacterium | reverse complement strand
TCCTCGAGATCGTTGCCGATCTCCCCCGTCATGACGTCGAAGGGTCGGATCCGCTCCACGGTGTCGCCGAAGAACTCGACCCGCACGGCCCGGGACTCGTAGGCCGGGTGGATCTCGACGGTGTCGCCATGGACCCGGAACTGGCCTCGGCTGAGTGACACGTCGTTGCGCGAGTACTGCAGCTCCACCAACCGCTTCAACAACGCCCGCTGCTCATGCTCCTCACCGGGGTGCAGCGCCACGATGCGGTCCCGATACTCGTCAGGCGACCCCAGGCCGTAGATGCACGACACCGAGGCCACCACGATGGTGTCCGGCCGCATCAGGAGCGACGAGGTCGACGCATGGCGGAGGCGGTCGATCTCGTCGTTGATCGACGAGTCCTTTTCGATGTAGGTGTCCGAACTCGGGACGTACGCCTCAGGCTGGTAGTAGTCGTAGTACGAGACGAAGTACTCGACCCGGTTCTTCGGGAAGAACTCCTTCAGCTCGGCCGCCAGCTGCGCGGCCAGCGACTTGTTCGGTTCGATGATCAGCGTGGGCCGCTGGACAGACTCGATGGTCCAGGCGATTGTGGCCGTCTTGCCCGAGCCGGTGATGCCGAGCAGCGTTTGATAGCGGTCCCCGCGTTTGAGTCCCTCGACGAGCCCGGCGATGGCCGTGGGCTGGTCGCCGGCGGGCCGGAAGGGCGAGACGACCTCGAAGGGGGGCACGCCGTCGATGGTACCGGCATGCCGCGACGGGGCCTACCGGGGCAACGGGTCAGACTCCAGCGGAGGTCGCCTCCGGTGGGGCAAGCCGCAGCAGTTCAGCCCACACCCGGTCGACTTCTTCGGTCAGGTGGTCGGTGCCGTCCGAGTTGTCGATGACGAACTCGGCCCCTTCGAGGCGCTCCGCTCGGGACGGCTGGGCGGCCTGACGGGCCAGCGCGTCGTCCTCGGACATGCCGCGCAGGGTGGTGAGGCGCAAGAGGGCCAGCTCGGGGGGCACATCGACCACGATGACGGCATCGAGGGCCAGCATCTCCCGGTGGAACTGCTTCAGCAGCGGAATGTCCATGACCACGATGCGGTCGGTGCCGGCGTAGGTGTCCTTGCCCTCGATCATGGCGATACCGATGGCCGGGTGGATGATGGCGTTGAGCGCCGCCAGCTCGTCCGGGTTGCCGAACACCTTGGCAGCCAGCGCCGGCCGGTCGATCAGGCCGTCGCCGTCGAGCACGTCGGCGCCGAACCGGTCGATGATCGGTTGGTAGGCAGCAGCACCGGGCTCGACCACCTCTCGGGCGACCTTGTCGGCGTCGACCAGGACGGCACCGTGGGCCACCAGCAACTCGGCGACCGTCGACTTGCCGGCCCCGATGTTGCCCGTCAGTCCGACCGTTCGCACCGGTCGATCCCCCGTCAGACCGTCCGCCGCGGCGTGGAAGCCGTGGCGAACAGCACCATCGTGGTCGTGTCGAGGTCATCGGTGACGAAGAAGTCGTCCGCTGTGATGCCTGTCATGCCGCCAGAGTCGCCACGGGCGATCAGCCGGTAGGCGATGGGCAGCGCCCGGGTGTAGAAGCCGATGTACCAGGACCGCGGGATCTTGTGCCGCAGGTCGAGGAAGTCGAGACGGAGCACCTTCTGCGCCTTGACCCGCCGGGCGGTGAAGTCGGCCTTGACGTGGGGCACGGCATCGAGGCCCTGCACGGTCACGTCGTGGAAGTACTTGGTGAGCAGCGCCCGCAGCTCGGATGGCTCGAACAGATGGATGTGGAACGGGTTCTCGAAGTCGGCCGGGGCGTTGGGGGTGAGGAAGAAGGCCGTGCCGTCGTCGGCCAGCACCCGTGCCAGCTCAGCAACGTGGCCCTCAGGGTCGTCGAAGTGCTCGATCAGGTGAGACGAGCAGGCCCAATCGAATCCGCCCTCCGCGAACCCCAGGGCCAGAGCGTTCATCTGAGCCGCCTCGAGCCCTGACGAGCCGTAGTTGGCCCGGGCCAGCTCAACGGCTTCGGCGCTGTAGTCGACGCCCACGACCCGCCGTCCCGGCCCGAGGAACCGGGCCGATTCGAACCCCTGGCCGCAGCCCACGTCGAGGACCGTGCCGGACCCCATCCGCTCGATGACGGTCCGGTAGCCAGCGGCGTGCAGCGCAAGCAACGAATCAGGGGTGACGCCCTCTTGGGGCCGCTCCCCCGTGAGCTGGCGTCCCTTGCGGTCCGCCGTGGCGGCCGTGGCTGCTGCCCCAGATGGGGGAACCGCGCCGCTCACGCGTCCGCCCGGGTGGTCGTGAGGTCCTGCGTCTGCTTGCTCATGGGGCTCCCCGTCCTGGGGTCGGGGGCAGGTGCTGCCGTCCCGACGCTGCGGTTGTTTACACTACCGACCACTCGTGCTCGCAACAGAACCCATCTCCGACAGCCCGACGGACCGGACCACCGGCCGCAACGGCTCCATCTACGCACGCCTGCGGTCGCCCGGGGCGCTGCGGGCATGGGTCGACTACCTCGTGCTGGCCGTGGTGGCATTCGTACCGATGGTCATCGCCCAGCCCGGCGTGGTGACAGACGACACGAAGACCTACCTCTACCTCGACCCTGGGCGCTACATCCGTCAGGCCGTATCCCTGTGGGATCCCCACGTCGGCCTGGGTACGGTCACCCACGAAAACATCGGTTACCTCCTCCCCATGGGACCCTTCTACTGGGTCCTGGCCGAACTGCACGTCCCGCTGTGGGTGGCGCAGCGGCTCTGGATGGGGTGCCTGCTGTACGCAGCCGGAGCTGGTGTCCTCTATCTGTGCCGGGTGCTGGGTCTGTCCGGACCCGGCCGCTACGTCGCCACATTGGCCTTCATGTTCACGCCGTACGTCCTGCAGTACTCGGGCAGGATCTCGGTGATCCTCATGCCGTGGGCCGGGCTGCCGTGGATGATCGCCTTCGTCGTGCTCGCCCTCCGTCGAGGAGGGTGGCGCTACCCGGCGCTCTTCGCCCTGGTCGTCGCCATGGTGAGCGGCATCAACGCCAGCTCGATCCTGTACGTGGGGATCGCCCCCGCGCTCTGGCTCCCCTATGCCGTCCTCGTCGCCCGTGACTCGACGTGGAAGAAGGCGTGGGGCGTCGCATGGAAGGTGGCCGGGCTCACCATCTTCGTATCGGTGTGGTGGGCCATCGGCCTCCAGATCGAGGCCGCCTACGGGGTGAACGTCCTCAAGTACACCGAGACGGTTCCGGCCACCAGCGGGGCCTCGCTCGCCTCGGAGATCCTCCGCGGCCTCGGCTACTGGTACTTCTACGGGGCAGACCGCATCGGGCCGTGGACGCAGACGTCGGTCTCGTACACCCAGAACCTCCCCTTGGTCGCTGCCAGCTTTGCCGTGCCCCTCCTCGCCATCCTGGCCGCCTTCGTGGCGCGCTGGCGATACCGGACCTACTTCATCCTGATCACGGTGATCGCCATGGTGATGGCCGTCGGGCCCAACCCGTTCGACCATCCCACGAGCGTCGGCGCCATCATCAAGAAGATCATGGTCGACACCACGGCCGGGCTAGCCATGCGCTCGACCGATCGGGCCTCCCCGGTGATCATCCTGAGCCTGGCGCTATTTTTGGGCGCCGGCGTGAGCGCACTCTGCTTCCGGGTCCGCAAGACGGGTCTCGTCATCGGCGCATTCGCCGTGGCCGCCATCGCCGGTGCATCGACCCCGCTGTGGGCCGGGCAGATCCTCGCCGATGGCTTCAACCAGCCCGCAGTTCCGCCGGAACACGTGCGCCAGGCCGCCGCTGCGCTCAACTCCTCCCACCCCGGCACGCGTGTCTACGCCATCCCCGGCAACAACTTCGGAGCCCAACGCTGGGGCGAGACCATCGACACCGTCTACCCCGGCGTCATGTCGCGGCCGTTCGTCACCCATGAGCAGCAGATCATGGGATCGCTTCCCACCGCTGATGTCCTCGAGGCGGTCGACGGCCCGGTCCAGGACGGCACGATGGACTGGAACACCCTCGGACCCATGTCGTCGCTGTTGAGTGCCGGGGATGTGCTCGTCCAGTACGACCAGGCCTTCGAGCGTTTCGACACCCCCCAACCGCAGGTGTTGGCTGCCCAGCTCGCCACCACGCCGCCTGGACTGTCGCAGCCGGTCAGCTACGGCACCCCGCGGCCCAACGTGTCGCTGCTCCCCTACTTCGATGTGGGCAGCCTGGCGCTCCCGGCCAATCCCGGGTGGACGGCTCCCTTGGTGTCCTACACCGTGAACAATCCCCGGCCCATCGTGCGCACCGAGTCCACAGCCACCCCGCTCGTGGTGGCCGGTGATGCCAACGGCATCGTCGGGGCGTCCTCGGTCGGGCTCCTGACCGGCAATCCGGCAATCCTCTACTCGGGGACCCTCGACACCAATCCGGTCCTCAGGCGCCAGACGTTGCGCAAGCCGGCGAACCTGGTGGTGACCGACACCAACCGCAAACAGGGGTATCGCTGGAACTCCCTCAATCAGAACACGGGCTACACCGAGACAGCCGCCCAGGGCCCGGACAAGGCAGATCCGAGCAACGCTCCCTTGGACCTGTTCCCCGGTGCGCCGGCGAACGCCCAGACGACCACAGTGCTGGGTGGCCTGTCATCGGTGACCGCGTCTTCTTACGGCTCGTCGATCACCTTCCTGCCCGAGGACCGCCCGGCGTCCGCCCTCGACGACAACACCCAGACCGCCTGGCTCACGAACTCCTTCGTCGGCCAGATCGGCCAGTGGTGGCAGGCCGTGCTGACCGAGCCCCACACCATCGGCTCGCTGCACCTCGTCCAACCGCAGACCGGTGATCCAGACCGACACATCACCCAGGTGACCCTCACGTTCGATGGCAGGAATCCCGAGACGGTGACACTCGGCCCGGAGTCCCGGACCGCTGCCGGCCAGACGGTGACGTTCGCCCCTCATGCCTTCACCACGCTCCGCCTGACGGTCTCCGGCGTGGCGATCGACAGCCCGTCCCTACCGGCCATCTCGCGAAGCTCGGTCGGATTCGCCGAAATTGGCATCCCTGGGATCTCGGTCGCAGAAACGGTGTCGATGCCCCAGGACCTCCTCCGCACCACGGGGACCTCGTCCCTGACCGATCGCCTCACCCTGGTCATGGACCGGCTGCGGTCGTCCGGCACGCCGCCTCGGGCGGATGTCGAGACCACGTTGCAGCGAGCGTTTTGGCTGCCCACGGCTCGCACGTTCTCCTTGACCGGCCAGGCTCGGGTGTCCCCGCTGATCCCTGATGATGAGATCGACCGGGTGGTAGGCCGACCGGGATCCGACTACACCGGCACCGTTGCCTACTCGCTCGGCCGCCTCCCGAACGATCTGCGGGCCAACGCCATCGTCACCCTCGACAACGATCCTTCGACGGTGTGGGAGCCCGGATTCGGTGTGGCCCACCAGGCCGGCCAGTGGCTCCAGTATGAGCTGCGCACTCCGCTCACCTTCGATCACCTCGGCCTGCAGATCGTGGCCGACGGACGTCATTCGGTCCCCACCCAGATCACCATCTCCACCGATAGCGGCAAGGCGACGGTTCCGTTGCCCGCTCTTGCCGACTCGACGGTCCCAGGTTCAGTGGTGGACGTCCCCGTGACCTTCCCGACGCTACGGGGCCGCAGCATCCGCATCACCGTCGATACCGTCCGCATCGTCAACACTCCCGACTACTACTCGCAGAACCAGATCGCCATGCCGATCGGCATCGCCTCTGTCGGTCTGCCAGGTGCCACGGTGGCACCGGTGCCGGCTGCCGTGCCTTCGTCGTGCCGCAGCGATCTCCTGAGCGTCGATGGCAACCCGATGTGGGTCCAGGTCACCGGGTCTACCGCCGCCGCTCTCTCCCGCAATCCCCTGGCCATCACGTTGTGCGGACCAGACGCGAACGGACTGACCCTGGCGCCTGGAGACCACACGCTCCGGGCCGCCAACGGACACACGGCTGCCTACGACGTCGACCAGCTGGTGTTCGACTCCGCACCCGGCGGCGCCCCAATGCCCCTCGCTAGCCCGACGACGGTGGTGGCGCCCACCGTCATGGCGTCACCTCCTGTAGTCGTCGACCGCCAGACGGCCACGGCGATCCACCTGACGATCTCCAAGGTCGACACCGCCGCTGGGGCCACGCCCTTTTCCCTCGTCCTCGGGGAGTCGATCAACAAGGGATGGACAGCCACGGTGGCCGGTGGTCCGGCGCTCGGCCGACCCGTCCTGATCGACGCCTTCTCAAACGGCTGGCGGGTGGATCCGGTAGCGCTGGCCCCCTACGTGCACAACGGCACGTTGACGATGGACGTGGTGTGGGCCCCGCAGAAGACCGCCAACTTGGCGGTCCTCGTATCGCTGGTCGGGATCATCCTGTGCTTGGTGCTGGCCGTATGGCCGATCCGCAGGCGCCGGAAGGCTGGACGCGGAGGCGGAGGCGACACGGTGTCCGCCGACGTTGCCGAAGCACGCGTGGTGCTCGACCGTCGCCCGTCGTTGCAGCTTCCGTTCGCCAGCGAAGGACCCCGGGCCTCGGTGCTGGTCTCGGTGATCACCGGTGCTCTCGCTGGACTGATCGCCGCCGCCATCGCTTCTCCGTTGGCCGGGCTGTGCGTGGGCGGTGCCACCATCGTCGTGCTCCTCGTCCCCCGGCTCCGCTTCCTACTCGGGATCGCTGCCGTCGGCTGTGTGGCGGCAGCGGCCGGCTACGTCGTGCTCCACCAACACCACTTCCACATCCCTGACAACGGATCCTGGCCGCACTCGTTCGGTGTGGCTGGCGAGTGGGCTTGGGCCGGTGTGGTGTTCCTGGGAGCCGACGGAGCCGTAGACGTCGCCCTGCGGGCACGACAGCGGCGGGCAGAGCGGCGTACCTCGGCGGAGCAAGGAATCGACTCGGAAACAGACAGCGTCGGCCCGTCGATCGATGCTGAAGGTCTGACAGGGCTGTCGGGTACCGCTGCCCTCGACTGAGCGTTTCCCAGGTCGAGCGGCACCACAGGACTGCGATCCGCCGATGCCGGTCAGGTAGATCGACAGCCTCGGACCTGCAGGCTTCAGACAGGTCGGGCGAGTGCCTCGCTGCCGAGGGCTGCTAGTGCACCCCGGGCCGTGGCATCCCAGGTCAGTCCACCCGCGTGCTCGAGCGCCCCGACTCCGAGCCGGCGTCGCAGCATGTCATCGCGCAGCACTCGTTCGAGCGCCCGCACCATGTCGTCCGTCCCGTCGACGAGGATCCCAGACTTCCCATCGAGCACGGCATCTTCGTGGCCGCCGATCCGGGTGACCACCGACGGCGTCCCGCACGCACCGGCTTCGGTCACCGTCATCCCCCAGCCCTCGCGCAAGGACGACGACGCCACCACCCAGGCACGCCGATAGAGGTCCACGAGTGCATCGTCGTCGACGAACCCGGGAAGGGTGATCCACGACTCGGCGCCATGTCCTCGCACCAGCGCCTCGAGCGCGTCGCGTTCGTAGCCTTCGCCTGCGATCACGGCCTGCAGATCTGGGACCGTCATTCGAAGCCGCACCAAGGCCTCGATCAGGAGCGGAAACTGCTTGACCGGCACGAGCCGGCCGACGGCCACCACCAACGGCACGGGCGACCGCTCGCCCCCGGGGGTGAACCGGGGCTCGACGCCCGGAGGAGTGACCGTGATGCGCTCTGCAGGCAGGTGGAGTCGATCGACGATCTCCTCCTTGGACGAGTGCGACAGCGTGACGATGCGGCTGCGCCGGTAGAACGGAGGCGCCACCCGGTGCTCGAGCGCGTGTCCGAGCTCGGCGAGTCCACGCGGCAGCACCATCTTCCACATCTCGGCGTGGACGTGATGGAGAAAGGTGATCTGGGGGCTGCGGGACCAGAGCGGGCTGAAGAACGGCATCCCGTTCCAGATCTCCACCACTCCGTCGCCCGTCCCGATCCGACCAACCGCTCCGGACAAGATCGAGCGGGGGAACACCGAATAGCGGCCAGCCCTGCGGATGACGCGATAGCCGTCCCTGCGGATGACGCGGCGCCCCCCAGGTACCGAAGATGTCGTCATCGACACATCGAGCCCGGCCTCGGACCAGGCCGTGATCACCCGGTGGGCATGGAGCTCGCTGCCCCCGGCCTCGGGGTCGTCGTAGTCCCTCCAAGCCAGCACGTCGATGCGCTTGAGCCCCGACCGTTCCGCGATCTCCCCGATGGGCATGCCGGAAAACAGCGATACGGGCCCGGTGGCCGCCTTCGAGCGCCCAGACGGATGTTCGTCGGCGCCCGGGGGCACAACTGTGTCGCGTCCAGCGTTGAGCTTGGTCACAGATGCGTCGCTCTGGCGACCTGTGGCTGCCCTGGACTCCCCCGGTCCCACGGTCATCGGCGGGTCCTCCCCTGCACTCCCCCTGGGCACGACATCGGCCGAGTGTACCGGAACCGCACCCGGTCGACTGGGGGCCGCGAGGCCGGGGTCGGCGTTCAGGCCCGACCGGCGATGCGCCGCCATCCCCATCGGGCGGTCCAGTGCTGCCCTCGGTGTCGGCGGTGGATGGCGAAGAAGGCGACCGCCATCCCTAGGGCAAGGATGCCCTGCACGATGAGGTCGGCCCATGCGGTGGCTTCAGGGTGCCCATCCGCCGCAGTGATCAGCCCCACCGCCAGCCCGGCTCCCGCCGCCAACAGGAAGACGATCCACCGTGATCCGGTTCCGAACAGATAGTTGGTCACGAGCACCGAGAACGATAGGCACATCATGGCCAGCACCAGCGGGGCGAATGCAGACGAGGCGGTGCTCAGGCGGGCAGAGAACACGATCGTGAGGAACTGTTTGGGAACAAGGACGGCGATGCCCAGAAGCAGGGCGGCGGGCACCGCCAGGAACAGCAGCGTCACCCCGAGCTGGCGGATGGCGTGGCCGCCCTCGTTCCAGCGGATAGTCGCCTCAGGAAGGAGGTACGCCCCGAGGGCCAGCGCCCCGAACACCAAGGCCTTCGACGCAACAGAGATCGCCGCGTACGGACCCACCTGCGCATGGTCGAGTCGGCCCAGAAGGATCACATCGACGTTCTGGAGCAGACCGAGCAGACCCAAGCCGATGAACGCGGCGGATACATCGGCCAGCAGCTTGCGGCGGGCCAGCGCTTCGACGGCTGGGGCTGAGTCGCTTGCGCCCACCGCTCCGTCTTCCACCACGGGAGCCGACGAGGGGTCCTCCCATGCTCGCCGGGCCAGCCAGTGGGCATGTGCCGTGGCCACGACTTCGCTGACCAGCACACCGAGCGCGTAGCCGGCCACCCCGGCCCCGGCCGCCACCAGGACGAGGACCAGGACCGTGCGGATCCCCCCTTCGACGAGGAGGTTGGTGGCGAGTTCGCGATAGCTGCGATGGGCCTGCAGCAGCCCACGATCGACGCTGAGCAGGATCCAGATCCCCGCGGCCATGAGGATGAGGACCACCCCCAGGCCGCTCGAGAGGTGGAGCTGGCGTGCGATCCATCCCTGGAGCACCAGCACGACCACGAGCTCCACCGCAATGGCAGCAAGGCAGATCCGATGCACCCGAGCCACCCAGGGCCGCACCAAGGCTGCCTGACCGGTCGTCTGGAGCCCCGTGACCCGGCGCACCACGCCGACCAGGACAGCAGAGCCCGGCATGGACAAGATAAAGAAGAGCCCGAGCAGCTGGGCCAGTTCGCCGTAGGACTGAGACGACAGCAGACGGGCCACCGCCACCACCACCAGGGCAGCGGCCGCGTTCACGGCCATGCCGGCGATCGCCACCGGTCCGGCCTGGCGAAGGCCGGCCTTCAGGGAGTTGCCGGTGTCGATGCTGCCCGGCGCCGCTTCATCGGCGGGCAAGGGGATCATGGGCCCACCGGCAACGGCGATCCCCATGGCCGGCCCGAAGGCCAACGACTCCGACAACGGGTCGACGACCGTGTCGACCTCGTCGAGGAACAGGCTGAGTCCGCTGTCTCCTGCGTCGTTCACGGGCACAGCTCGGTCGTCAGAGGTGCCGTCCCCTGCCGTCCTGCCTGCTGTACTGCCCCCCGCCTCGTCCCCCGAGTCCGGCATCCGCGTCATGCCCTCGGCTCAGCCGGCGCGTCGAGGAAGTACCGGGGCATCCCGGCCGGTGGCGCCCGAAGCAGACGTACGTGAACCGGCCGATGCATCGGCCGTCTCGTGGTACTCCTCCTCCACGTTGACCGACCAAATGTCGTGCGTCGCCCCGTGGATGTTCTCCACCGTGAGCATGGCGGTGTACATCGAGTGGTCCTGGTTGTTGTATTTGTGCATGCCGTTGCGGCCAACGGGGTGCACGTTGGGGGCGCACTCTTCGAACCAGCGCCGGATCACGTCGACGTTGTCGCGGTAGACGTCGTCGTAGACGGGATAGGCCTTCGGCATCCGCACGACGTAGCCGGCCTCGACATCTGCCGGGTCGACCAGTCCGATGGCGGCCAGCTCCTTGGTGCCCAGAGCCACCAGATCCTCGTCGCTCATGGTCCACAGCTCGTCGCCCTCGAATACGAAGTACTCCATGCCGAGGCAGGTGCGTCCGTCCTTGACCAGGTAGGGCGACCACGAGCCGAAGTTCTGGATGCGCCCTACTTCCACGTCGGGCGAGTGGATGTAGATCCAGTTGTCGGGAAACCCGCACGCCTCGGGCACCACAAGGGCGACGGTCAAGAAGTCGCGGTAGTGCAGGGCATCGGCCGCGGCCAGCACGTGGGCGGGTGCCGGCGGGTCGACGATCCTGGCCAAGGCCGTGAACGGCATCGACGAGATGACGTGGCTCGCTTCGACGCGCTCCGAGGTGCCGCCGTGCTCGACTGTGACCGCTACAGCGAGCCCACCCTCGATGTGCACGGTTGTCGCCGATGTCTCCATCCGCACTTCGCCACCGAGCTCGACGACCCGCTCGGCGCAGCGCTCCCACATCATCCCGGGTCCGTACTTCGGGTACTGGAACTCTTCGATCAAACTGGTCACCTGATTCGAGCGATCGCGGCGTCGGCCGAACGACGAACGGATCGGTTCCCACACCGCGTTCCACAGGGACATGCCCTTGATCCTCTGCGCGCCCCAGTCGGCCGACAGCTCCGAGGCAGACACTCCCCAGACCTTCTCGTTGTAGGTCTTGAAGAAATGACGGTAGAGGCGCCAGCCATAGTTCGTGACGATGTAGCCCTCGAGCGTGGACTGATCCTTGGGCGGGTGGATTCGTACCCATAGGAACGAGAGTCCGCAGCGGATCGCCTCGATGATCCCGAGATTCGACAGGGCGTTGCCCAGCTTGATCGGGTAGTCGTAGTACTTGCCGCCATAGAAGATCCGGCTCATCCGAGGGCGCAGGAGGAAGTCTTCAGGCGGGAGGATCTCGTGCCAGAACTCTTCGACCGGGACGACTTTGGTGAAGAAGCGGTGACCCCCGATATCGAAGCGCCAGCCGTCGCGCTCGACGGTGCGGCTGATTCCCCCAAGGACGGTGTCCTGCTCGACCACGATGACCGGGTCGGCGGCTTGGGCCAGACGGTACGCAGCAGTCAACCCTGCAGGGCCGCCGCCGATGACCACGACGGGGCGGTCGGTCGAAGGTGCCGATGCGCCAGCGCCAGAAGCGGTCGTGGCGTGCTCGGGATCGTGTGGCGTTGCCATGCGTGGTGCGGTCCGTTTCTGCTTGTTCCGGGATCCATCGAAGGGCCAGGCCGCTCGATGGTGGGACGGTGCGACGGTAGGACGGTGCGGCAACAGGGCCTGTCCAGATCCCCCGCCTCCCACGGTACCCACGCCGGACTGCGGTCGGAACGGGATCGGAATCGCCCTGCGCTGCGCAGGTTAGTGGCTGGCCAGAGTTGGTCGGCGGAACCCTCCGTAACAGGCGGAACCGAACCCGCCTCGAGGTACCCGGCCCTGGCGAACCTAGGGCACGACAACGCCGAGGAACCCGAGGGTCGCATAGCCGGCCATGCACAGCCCTGACCCCAGCAGCACAGCAATCTCCACCCGCCTGCTCGCGGTGCACGTCGACGCTGCGACAACGAGGGGGAAGGCACCAAGTGCGTAGCGTTCGAAGGAGTCCAGATTGGTGCTGCTCAACGAAACGACCAGCACAGCGAGGGCGAAGAGGGCGTAGCTGTGCGGGAGACGCCTCCATGCCACGACCACGAGCGCGACACACAAGATGACCCAGGGGACGTGCAGGGCGCTCCCTATGTGGTGTCCGTGCAGCGCATCCACGACGTCGTGCCACATGGCGCTGACGGGGACTGCGAACTGCCCACGATGCCCGTTCTGCTGCTGGACGGACAGAGGAAGCCAGGGATCGCCGAACCGGTGGCCCACCCATGCCAGGTAGGCGGCTGCGCCGACGACCGGTGCCACCAGTGCACAGCCGCGCGCCGTCCAACCGGTGGCGCCCTTCACCCCTCGACGTCCGACCCAGACCTCGACGGCGACCGGAACCACCAGCAAAAGACCGACCGGTCGCACGGCCCCTGCGCCCAGGCCGGCCAGCGCCGCCCACCACCAGCGGCCGGACCGGGCACCCAGGAAGGTCACCACGGAGCAGAGCAGCAAGGTCGCGTCCGAATAGGCCAGGACCATGGAGTAGGCCGAGGGGGCCAGGGCCATCAGCCACACCGAGCGCCGAGCCAGTCCGGTATCGCCGAAGTCCCGTCGCACCAGGATCCACAGACCTGCCATCGCCACGAGCGCGCTGGCGTTGGCCACGACCACCAGCGCCACGCCGGTGCTGATTCCAGGTACCTGGCCGACCAGGCGTCCAAGGAGTGGAAATAGCGGGAAGAACCGTACCGACTCTCGGCCCGAAGCGACATACCCATGGGAGGCGATCGCCTCGTACCAGCCCCCATCCCAGGACAGAAGCCCTTCACGTACACGCTGGAGCGCACCCGGGTCATTGGGTCGGAAGGATGCCGCGCCGGCATGGGCGATGGCCAAGGCGGCGATCACGATCAGCCGGGCGACGATCCAGGCGGGCAGGACAACCACCATGGCCCGCAACAGCACTGCCGCGCCGGCACGCCACCCCATCGACCCCACAGAACCAGCGCCGGCCTCGTCAACCACCGACGCGGCCAGGGCCCCGTCGGACATGTCCGTCAGGCTCCCGTCGGCGACAGCCGCACCAGATACATCGGCTGGTAGAACCCGATCGAGTCGCCCACCACCAGTCCCGTCGCACGGTATGCGGTCGAGGCCTGCACGGTCTGGACGATCCCCTCGCACGACTGGCCGAACGCATGGTAGGCCGGTGCCCAGACGATGAAGATCTGGTGGCCTCCGGCAGCCAGGGCCTCGAGGTGGAGCGCAAATGCAGACGGAGATGCAGCATGCACCGCGGCCGCATAGTCGACCCAGTTGATGAACGCCGGTCCGCTGTAGCGAGGGTAGGTGACCTGCTGGTAGCGACCGGCAGGGAGCAGCCGGTCCACTGCCGGGCCTAGCTGGTCCGGGCAGTACGCCACGACATCACCCGGCTTGGCGATACGGGCGATGGCCGCCGCCACCTCGCCGGCCTGCGAACGGTTCGTGATCACATTCGGAACGGACGCGGCCAGACCGAGCACCACGGCGATGGCCAGGATCACGGCCCGGACGTGCCGATCCTTGAAGACGGTGAACCCGAGCGATACCAGCAGGATCAAGGGGATGAAGACAACAGAGGCATAGCGGGCGTCGAACGCGCTCTTGGTCAGCAGGCCCCCGATCACCGCAGCAAACAGCGTACCGATCACGATGACGGCGAGCGGGCGTCCATGGGGACGGGTTCGGATGTCGATCTCGATGTGGAGCCGGTCGGATGCCAAGCCGAAGATGCCGAGGCCGGTCAGCGCGAAGAAGAGCAGCCCGAGGGCACGTCCCTGGCTGGTGCTTCCGCCCGCGAACGAAGACACGGCATTGACCATCGCCGCGAAGGTCGCCGGCGTGGCCCACGGGGTGCCGGTGTGTCCGGACTGGTACAGGAACGTCGGGACCCAGGGCAGGAATGCCAGGCAGCCGACCACGGCCGCCACCAGAGCGGCTCGTGCTCCCCTGAAGCGCACCTCGCTCCCACGCCATGCCTGGAACAGCAGCCACAACATGGTCGTGCCGAGCAGGTAGACGGACCAGTAGTGCGTGTACAGCAGCAGGGCGGCGGTAGCACCGACGGCGATGAGGTTGCC
>CAININ010000320.1 GCA_903849265.1 uncultured Acidimicrobiaceae bacterium | reverse complement strand
GCCCCTGCTGCAGGGTGCCGCGCGCTGTGTGCGGGAGATCCTGGTTGGCAAGTGCAGGCGCTCCGGCCATGAGAGCCGAAAGTCGCGCCCCCGTGCGAGAGGACGCCAGCGCCACCTGGTCGGCCAGCGCCACATACCCGCTGCTCGTCGCCGAGCGGTATCCCTGGGACTGGGTGTGGATAGCCAGCAGGGATCCACCGACGAGCACGAGCGTGATCGTCGCCGCGATGCCAACCAATGCCGATTGGCCCAGCCCTCGCCCCGGAGCGCGGCGGCGTCTGCGGCTGGCTCTCGGCATCCAGTGGACGATAGCGCCGGCCCCGGGTCAGGTCCCGGTCGACGCCACCCGAACGGACAGAGACTGAGGGAATACCCTCATATACATAGGGTCAGCGCCCTATCTACTAGGGGACGGACGGTGCTTCCCCAGGTTCCACGGAGAAGTCGGGAGCCGGTACGTTCAGCGCAGAGGCAACCAATTCAGTCGCCTGAAGCGGCCGCGGGAACGAATCAACCGGCACGGGCTGAGGGAGTTCGCGCTCCCCCGCACCGACCACCCCCATCTCGACGAACTTCCGGGCCGTGACAAGGACTCGGCCTTCGAGCGATCCGACGGCCTTGTTGTAGGCCGTGACCGCACCGGCGAGACTGCGCCCGACCCCTGCCATGTGGTCCCCCAGGACCGAGATCCGTTCGTAGAGCTGGGCGCCGAGGACCTGCACCTGGCGGGCATTGTCGGTCAGGGCCTCCTGTTGCCACCCGTATGCCACGGCGCGGAGCAATGCGATCAGCGAAGTCGGCGTGGCCAGCAGCACATGGTTGGCCACGGCGTACTCCATCAGCCCGGGCTCGTGCTCGAGGGCGGCCGTCAGCAAGGGATCCCCGGGGATGAACGCCACTACGAACTCCGGTGACGGATCGACCCGCTTCCAGTACTCCTTCTTGGACAGCGCATCCACGTGCGCCTTCACCTGGCGACCGTGGTTCGCGAGGTGGGCCCGGCGTTCGTCCTCGTCCCTTGCTTCGTTGGCATCGAGGAATGCCTGCATCGGCACCTTGGCATCAACGGCCACGTTCTTGCCGCCGGGCAGGTGGACCACCATGTCCGGCCGCATCCTGCCGGTATCCCCGTCCGAGCTGACCTGCTCGGAGAAGTCGCAGCGTTCGAGCATCCCGGCCATCTCCACCACCCGGCGCAGCTGCAGCTCCCCCCACCGCCCGCGCGTCTGCGGACTGCGCAACGCGGTGACCAGACTGCGTGTCTCTTTCTGGAGCTGGTCGTGGGACGTCGCCAGATACTTCATCTGCTCGGTCAGGGCGGTATACGAGCGGACCCGCTCGCGCTCGAGCTGCTGCATCCCCTCGTCGTACTTGCCGAGCTGCTCGGCGATCGGAGCGAGCAGGTGCTCGATCGCTTCCTGGCGCCGAGCCAGGTCCACGTCGGCCGCCAAGCGCCCTTCACCCAGCTTCGTGTCTGCCAGCTGCAGGAACTGGTCCGCGTTCTGACGCAGCGCCTGGCTCGACAGCTGGGCGAACTCCCCGGCCATCTGACGTCGGACCTCATCGATCGCGGCTGCTCGTTCACCGGCCGTGGTCCGGGAGGCAGCAAGTTCGGCATCGAGGCGGGCCCGAACCGCTCGAGCCTTCGAGACCTGGCTGGATCGAAGGAGGAGGCCCAGGCAGCAACCGAGGGCGATGCCGGCGACCAGGCCGAGCATGAGTCCGGTGAGCATGACGGCTCCTCTCCCGCTGCCAGATCGGTCCCACGCCCGGGATGGGCGAAGGCGTCGCCCCAGGTATGGCCCGAGGCGACCGGCACGGTCGCGACGCAGCGTACCGAGAGGGTGTGTCACGCAGCGTGGACCGACCGGTCAAAGGAGCTGAGCGGCTGCGTGGATCCTGCTCGCCCAGAAGCGCCGGACGGCCGGGGCTCACCCTTGTGTCAGCATGGTCGCATGCACCGTGTCGTCGTCGTCGGAGCGGGCTTCGCCGGCCTTTCAGCAGCTCGTGCACTCATCGGCAAGCAGGTCGAGGTCACCATTGTCGACCAGCGCAACTTCCACACCTTCCAGCCTCTGCTCTACGAAGTGGCGACTGCAGGCCTGGAGTCCGGAGACGTGGCGTACCCCATCCGGGTCATCTTCGGAAAGGCCGCCAACGTGGCCTTCCGCATGGCCGCCGTCACGGGAGTCGATTGGGACAGGCGGGAGGTCCTCCTGGCCGGATCCGAGCCGCTCCCCTTCGACTCGCTCATCATCGCCAGCGGCGCCACCGCCAAGTTCTTCGGGATCCCAGGTGCCTCGGAGCACAGCTTCCCGCTGTACACACTCACCGATGCCCGGCGACTGCGCGACCACATCCTGCGTCGCCTCGAAGACGTCGACGCCCATCCGGAGGGAGCGGCGGCGCGAGGAGCGCTGACCTTCGTGGTGGTCGGCGGAGGACCCACCGGCGTCGAGGTAGCCGGGGCACTCGCCGAGCTGCTCGACGTGGCCGTGAAGCACGACGGGTTCCGCTTCGACCGGGCTGCGGGCCGCATCGTCCTGGTCGATGCTCTCGACCGCCTGCTCACCCCGTTCCGCGAGTCGGCCGCCGAGTACGCGGCCGGCACCCTGGCCGCTCGGGGCATCGAGCTCCGGCTCGGCCGCATGGTCAAGTCGGTGCAGGCCGACTCAGTTGCGCTCGACGACGGCTCGAGCATCCCCACCCGGACCGTTGTGTGGGCTGGCGGAGTCACTGTCGAGCACACCGTGGCCGGAGAGATCGGTGTCGCCACCGGGGCAAACGGCCGCCTGGTGGTCGGTCCCGACCTGACCGTCGAGGGCCACGACGACGTCTACGCCGTCGGCGACGCCGCTGCCGTGCTGTGGGGATCGGGAGAAGACGCCGACAAGCTGTGCCCGCAGGTCGCCCAGGTCGCCATCCAGTCCGGGGCCCACGCTGCCGCCCAGATCCTGGCCCGGCTCGACGGCAAGGAGCGCCGACCTTTCCGTTACAAGGACAAGGGGATCATGGCGACTATCGGCCGGCGAGCCGCCATCACCCAGTTCCGGAGCGGGCGGGTTGTCCGCGGCACGCTCGGATGGCTGGCTTGGCTCGCGCTCCACCTCGTCTACTTGGTCGGCTTCCGGAACAAGATCGTCGTCTTCATCAACTGGTCTTGGCGCTACCTGTCCTGGGGTTCGGGTCCACGGATCATCGTCAGCGAGGAGTCGGTCCCCGGGATCGACACGGGGAAAGGCGACGAGCTCTCCTCGTAGCTGGCGATCCGCTGCGGATGATCCGAACGGGGGCCGCCGCCTGACGCGGGATACGGTGGACCTGTGGAATCGCCCCTGGAACAGATCGACCGAAAGGTGATGCAGCTCTTCGCCCTGGTCGGCGACTCGGTGTCCGGCGCCACCCATGCGTTGCTGGCCGGCGACCGTGAGGCCGCGAAGGCACTGGCCGACCGGGACGAGTTCGTCGACTCGCTGTGCCACGACATCGAAGAGCTCACGCTGCAGCAGCTCACGGTGGCCGGGATCACGTCCCCCAATCAGCTGCGATACCTGGTCACCGTCATGCGGATGCTCCCCGACCTCGAGCGCAACGGCGACCTGGCCGAGCACGTAGCCCGAAGAGCAGCCCGGGGGCTCGGTGCCGAGTTGTCGGCTCGCAGCCGGGGTTTGATCGAACGGATGGGCGAGGTGGCAGTCCACATGTGGCGGGCCACCACGGACGCATACGCCGAACGAGATCCTGACGGATGGTCCCTGGTGGACGACCTCGACGACGAGATGGACGATCTGCACGTGAGCCTCACCGTCGAGGCCGTGGCCGGGACCATGCCCGTGCCGGTCGCCGTCGAGCTCGCCCTGCTGGCCCGCTTCTACGAGCG
>CAININ010000319.1 GCA_903849265.1 uncultured Acidimicrobiaceae bacterium | reverse complement strand
TTCGTGCTCTGGAACCACGCAACGACCTTCGGGCTCGTGGCGCGCACTGCGGTGGCCCCGCCGCCCGACCTTGTGTCCTCGTTCCACCCGACCTACAACCTGGCGGTCAACCTGGTTCGCCGGTGGAGCCGTGAGGAGGCCCACAGCCTCCTGGAGTCCTCCTACGGGCAGTGGCAGGCCCCAGAGGGCTCCGAGTCGCTGGTGGCGCAACTGGACCGCCGTCTGGCCATCCTGGACGACCGCGGGTTCCTCGACGGGTGGAAGCTGACCGAGGACGGTCTGGCCCTCGCCGCGGTGTATCACGAGTCGGATCTGCTGGTAGCCGAGGTGCTTCGATCAGGTGCGCTGGACGGGCTCGAGCCGTCCCACCTTGCCGGGGTGGCCTCGGCGCTCACATTCGAGGCCCGACGGGCCGGAGACGACCCCCCGGTGCCGCGTCAGGCCGTGGTTGTCGAGCGGCTGGCGATGGTCGAGCGCCTGGCCGCCGGGTTGCGGACCGACGAGCGCCGGGTCGGGCTGCGGCGGACGAGGCGTCCAGACGGAGGACTGGCCCGATCCGTGGTGGCGTGGGCCAGCGGAGCCACCCTGGACACCGTCTTGCGTGACGCCGCGGTCGCACCGGGGGACTTCGTCCGCAACGTGCGCCAGATCATCGACCTGGTCCGCCAGATCGGCCAGGTCGCCCAGATGCCGGCGACCAGGGACAGCGCCGACCTGGCCGTCGCCCTCCTCAGGCGGGGTGTTGTGGGGGCGGACGACCCGGCAGCACTGGGGTCCGCGCCTCGGGACCCGTCTCGGTCCTAGTGTCACTCAGGCATGTTTCCCTACGCCGTGGAATCGTTCAGTGCCGAAGAGACCGACGTCCTTCGGCGGTACTTCACCAATCTCGACCAGCCAGTGTTCGCGCTCGTGAACCTGCCCGAGGTGGTGAAGGGCGCGCTCTTTGCCCGGTATTCGCGTTCGCACAAGAGCCTCCGTCGCCTCTTCCTCGACGAGTTCGTCGGTGAGCTCGACATCAGCGGCGACGTCAGCGTCGACGCCACCGTAGGGCTGCAGCGGGCCGAGGACCTCTACGAAAAGGTCTTCTTCGAGTACGGGGACGACTCGGTCGCACAGCTCGGCGGGGTGCACCTGGCGTGTGAGCAGGCCTCCAACGTGCTGACCAAGGTGCTCGAGTGGGGACGCCTGATGGCCTACCTCGAGCAGTCCACCCGCTACATCGCCTACAACCAGCGGCTGACCACCGGCCATTACCGGTACTTCCGGGACCCGGGCCTGCTCGACTCGTCGATGGGCGCCCGCTACGTCGGCGACATGGACCGCATGTTCGACACCTACGGCGAGCTCTTGGAGCAGGCACAGGGCTGGCTCGTCGCCCGTCACCCCCGCCAAGAGGGCGATTCGGACTTCGTGCACCGCCAAGCAGTGCGGGCCAAAGGACTCGACGCCTTGCGCGGGCTGCTTCCGGCGGGCTCGTTGTCCAATGTCGGGATCTACGGTACCGGCCAGTCCTACGAGATGCTGCTCATCCGGATGCGCTCTCATCCGCTGCCCGAGGCCCGCATCTACGCCGACATGATGCTCGAAGAGCTCCGCAAGGTGATCCCTTCGTTCTTACAGCGGGTCGATCGGCCTGATCGGGGCGGCGCGTGGGGGGAGGACCTCACCGCCACACGAACCGATACCGCCCGGGTGGTGGGGGAGTTGTTTCCGGACTTGGTCGCCCCCGGGACCGATGATGCGGGCGGGCCGTCGGGACAGGCCACGGTGGAGCTGCTCGACTTCGACCCCGATGGCGAGGACAAGGTGATCGCCGCCATCTGCGCCCCGCGGACCAGCCGGCCCGAGGCCGAGGTGTTGGATCGGGTCCGTCTGCTCGGGGCAGAAGAGAAGCGCTCCATCCTGCTCGCCTACGTGGGGGAGCGGAACAACCGGCGCCACCGCCCCGGCCGGGCGTTTGAACGCACGGACTACCGGTTCGATGTGGTGACCGACTATGGGGCCTTCCGTGACCTGCAGCGGCACCGGATCCTGTCCATCGAGTGGCAACCCCTTGGGGCCGCCCTCGGCTATGACGTGCCCGAGGTGGTCGAAGAGGCGGGCCTCACTGATGGCTACGTGGGCTCGTTGGAGCGTTCCCGCGAGCTGTACGAGACGCTTCTTCCTTCCTTCCCGGAACAGGCCTCCTACGCCGTGGCCCTGGCGTTCCGGATCCGCTACACGATGCAGATGAACGCCCGTGAGGCCATGCACCTGCTGGAGCTCCGGTCGGGTCCGCAAGGACACCCGAGCTATCGGTGGGTGGCCCAGGAGATGCACCGCCAGATCGCTAATAGGGCCGGTCACCGGCTGTTGGCCGAGGCGATGTCGCACGTCGACTACGGCGCCGAGGACCTCGAGCGGCTCGAAGGGGGGCGGCGCGCCGAGCAACGGAGAAATTCGGCGTCGACGGCAACAAAACCTGCAACGCCCTGAACAGGGATCTTGCGCGTTCCTCCAGTTCAGGACCGGGCAAACTCATTTGACGCACCACCTAGAGCGTGGCGTATGGTGCCCCAAGTCCCAGTCGACCAACGATCGCATCCGGTGGCCACGGCCACCGACGTGCTCTGCGGGGGGATGCTGTGAGAGGCGGAGGAAGGTCCAAGGGATCGAGTAGAAAACGCCTCCTCGAGGCCGTCGGCGCAAGCCGGAGGTAACGGGGATGTGGAGCCAAAGATTCCTTGGGCCTGACCGCCTGAACCACCCTTGAACATGACTGGGCTAACCCACGTTCGTCTGACTGCTCCCGGCGCGCGCAGTGGCGAGGGCTGGCCGTTCGTGCCCGTCGGACCCTGGCGCAGGCTCCCATCGAGCGCTATCCGGCCCGATGGATTACGCCTGACACCAGGCCCGAACCCGCTGTGATGACCGACATGCACCACACCCGTCTGGATTCCTGGCATGATCCCCACGCAACGGCGGAACATCTAGGACTCCCCAACGGCACGAGGATCGTGCCGTGCGCGACGATCGAACGGAAGGCCGGGCCGTCTATGCTCCCGGCCAACTCACCACCGAAAGACCGATATGGCAGAAGACATCGATGAAGTCGAAGCACCGGACGAACTGATCGAGGACGACCTCGATGAGATGGCCGACGACGACGATCTGATCGCGGACGACGTACTGGCCATCGACGACGACGATGACGTCGTTGCTGTGATCAGCGTCGAAGACGAAGTGGACGGAGCGGACGTTCCGGCTGGCACGGCCAAGGCTGTGGCCAAGGCGGCCGGCGAAGAGACCGACGACGACGAAGAAGAGGAACCGGACGACGAGGACGTCGAGGCGAGCCTCGACACCATCCTCAAGGAGCGACTCGTCGTCGAAGAGGTAGTAGAGGACGACGATGATTCGCCTGAACCTGAGGACCGCACCGGCGACGGTGTGGAACGGGTGCTGCCCAAGCAGCCTGGCGAGTTCGTCTGCCGGTCGTGCTTCTTGGTCAAGCACGGAAACCAGCTGGCGGACAAGAAGAAGATGCTCTGCCGCGACTGCGTCTGACCGGAGGCGACGATGGCCGACACACCCGAGCATCACGAACATGAACAGCAGCTGAGCGAACGGTTCCTCGACCTGTTCGTGTTCCTGCCCACCGGCCTGGCTGTGACGTTGATGGAAGAGCTCCCCAAGATGGCGGAACGGGGCCGGGAGCGCCTGGGTGTCCAGGTCAACTCGGCTCGCGCCGTGGGTCAGTTCGCCGTCAAGGCAGGCCACCACGAGTTGAAGAAGCGCACGGAGTCACGCAAGGGCGCCTCTGGTGCTCCCAGGTCCGGGCCTGCGTCTTCGACGCGGCCGGCGGGCACCTCGGAAGACGCAGCACCGTCAGGCCCGCCCCGCCTCCGCTCCATTCCTCGCCCGCCTGGACAGGCAGCACCGGCCTCGGCGTCGACACCGGCTGCGGCGTCGACACCCCCAGCGCCCCCGGCACCCCCAGCGCCCCCAGCGCCTGCAGCGGCGGAGACCACATCGGTGGCTCATGCGGCCTCTGTGGCCCCAGTGGCCCCGGCTCACGCAGCGGCCTCAGTGGCACCGGCTCACGCAGCGGCCTCAGTGGCACCGTCAGCACCGTCAGCACCGTCAGCACCGTCAGGACCAGGTGTGTCGACACTGTCTGACCCCGCACCGGTGACACCGGCTGTGTCCGCCCGTGGGGCCAACGCTCACATTCCCGACGTTGCATCACTGGCCATTCCTGGATTCGACACCCTCTCGGCCTCTCAGGTCGTGCAGCGGCTCGACGGGTTGAGCCGCAGCGAGTTGGTGGCTGTTCGGGCCTATGAGACCTGCACCCGGGGACGACGCACGATCTTGAGCCGGGTCGACCAACTGCTCGACGAGCGGTCCTGAGCCCGGTACCGGGCGAACGGCGCACCGGAGTCCGGGTGGAGCAGGTTCGAATCGCAACGATGCACGACGTCGATCGGCTGCTGGAGCTGACCGATGCGTTCCTGGTCGCTACGGGTGACCGTAGAGGCGCTCCGATCGTCCACGGCTCCGATGCTGGCGCACACCCCCCTGAGGCGCTCAGGGACGATGTGGCGGCCTATGTGTCCGATCCGGACGCTACGGCGCTGGTGGGATCCCTGGACGACTGGGTGGCCGGAGCAGCCCTCTGCCGGGTCGACGACAGCGACGGCGATCGTCGTGGTGTCCTCGACCTCTGTTTCGTCGAGCCGGGAGCGCGCGAGGTCGGCCTCGGCCAACTGCTGCTCGAACGATCGCTCGACTGGTTCCGCCAGCAGCGATGCACCGGGATCGACGGATCTGCACTCCCCGGTGATCGAGGGGCGAAGCAGTTCTTCGAGTCGGCGGGCTTCAAAGCCCGCCTCCTCGTGATGCACCTCCCGCTCGACTGATCTCGCCGACGGAGGTGGTCGATGACTAGGAGGCTCGCCGGCCAGCCGGCCGGGCCTGCACCGGGCGACGTGGCCCCGGCGGCGGAGGGATCGGGATCCCCATGAGGCGGGCCAGTTCCGGCACGTGACCAGCGGCCTTGCGAGCCTCGGCCAGCAGGGCCTCGTCGGCGCCCTCGGGCAGCCCGGCAGGCTTCACGGTTCGACGTACAGGGCACTCGACTACGACTTCGAGCAGCGCCAGCCACTCGGCAGGGGCCAAGTCCGACGACATGGCCTGTCCGGCGGCATCCGACAGACGCACGGCCAACTCGGCGGAGAGCCGGGTCGACGGCTCGGGGGGCCGGATGGAGGCACGCACGGCGTCGACGACCCGTCCCTCGTCGAGTGAAGAGGTGATCCGCTCCACCCACTTTTCGCGAAGTGCGGTGATCCGCTCGTTGAGGCTGGTCCGCAGGGTGGTCAGCATCTCCGATCCCTCTTCGTCGAGGGTGACGGTGGAGGCGGAGGCGACGATGGAGCGCAGCTCGCGCAACGGGGTGTCCTTGCCTGCGATGCGTGCGACGGAGGCCCGGTCCTTCCAGGTGGCCAGGTTGATGATGGGGCGAAGCTCTTCGGCCATGGCCATCAGCGGAGCTTCGGTTACTTCGGGTCGGCCTTCGGCCTTGGCCCGGGTGTTCTGCTCCTGGATGGCCTGGCGCACCGACGGGATCCCACCCTTGATGAGCTGCTCGGCGACCGGCAGCTGCTCGGGTCGCAGTGCCGCCAAGGCCGCGTTGCGGTAGACGGAAGAGGTAGCGGGACGGCGATCGCCGCGATCGGCGCGGCCGCCGCCTTCACGGCCGCCGCCTTCACGGCCGCCATCGCGGCCGCCGGGCCGGGCCGGGCCGGTGCGGCGAGCTCCACCGGGACCGCCGGATCCACCAGGACCACCTTCGCCTCGCGGGCCACCCGGACCACTGTCGCTGCGGGGTCCACGTGGGCTGTCGCCTCGTGGGCCACCCGGACCACTGTCGCTGCGGGGTCCACGGTTCGATGGACGGCGTCCGCCGTCGCGGTCATCGTCGCCGTAGTCGTCGCGCCGGCGCTTGCCCTTGTTGCCGGCCAGGACGACGTTGACGTCTGGGCCCTTCTGAGGAGTGCCGATGACTTCGATGCGATCCACCGGCTTGGGCTCGGCCTTGCCCTTGGGGGCGAGCAGCGCGGTGACAGTTGTCCCGTCGAGGGTCATCTCCACCTCTGCCCTCAGGACAGCACCGACCTTCGTTCCGGAGGGGACGAGTTCGGACGCGACGGTTCCACGGGGGAGCTTGGCCCCTGCGGCTCGCCACGTCCAGGTGGTCTCGTCCGATTGACTGGTGAGTTCGACTTCGATTCGATGGCCCATACCGGGCGACAGGCTACTGCCGAAGCCACCCCTACGCGAACGGGGAACGGCGACGAGGCGCGCCCGCCCAGCCGCGTGCAGGGCTCCAGTCCCATTTCTTCCTGGTCACAGAGGTCAGAACCCGTGGATGCAGGCCATGTTCGGACCCCCTACGCTGCGGGCGATGGACTCCACCGAACACGAGTCAAGCGCGGTCGGCGATCGCGCAACGCCGACCGGGACCGAGTATCTGGCCCGGCTGGCAGCAGCGCGGCCGGAGCCCTCGGGCGACGGCGACGGGCCGGCCTCGAAGGACCTCGAGCAGATCCTGGCCACTGCCATGACTGTCCCGGATCACGGGGACCTGCGGCCGTGGCGCTTCGCGGTCTGCAGCGGGCCAGGCCGGGAGCGCTTCGCCGAAGCACTCGTCGCCGGCCTCCTCATCGACAAGGGGGACGGGCTACCCGAGTCGGTGGTGTCCAAGATGCGCGCCAAGGCGTATGCGGCCCCGTGCTCGATCGTGCTGATCTCGTCACCCGACACCGGTTCCAACGTGGCGGTGTGGGAGCAGGTGGCCTCGGCGGCCTGCACCGGGTACGCCATCGTCTTGGCTGCCACCGCTCTC
>CAININ010000318.1 GCA_903849265.1 uncultured Acidimicrobiaceae bacterium | reverse complement strand
GTTGACACGGCCTCCCGTGCATGGCAGAACGTGGACATCAGGTGGTCCGAGGCCCTCATGGAGCCCGTCGGCTCCACCACCGAAGCGGCCCAGGTTGCCGCCCCTGCCCGAACGAGATGCACGGGAGTTCCGCGTCAATGACCTCGACCAAATCGACAGCCGACAGCGATCATTTCGCGGGATCGAGCCGTCAGACGACGATGGCGATGCAGGGACGCCGTCGATCCCCGATGATGGCTCTGGCCGCGCTGCTAGGTCTTTCGCTGATTGCGGCGGCATGCTCGAATAGTCCAGCATCATCGAGCGCTACCTCTGCTGGCCCTCGTCTGGTCAGCCCTCCGGACGTCACGGTGCAGGGCTGCACCTACGCCCCGAACGGTTCGATCCCCCCTGGGGTGACCACCGGCATCGATCCTCGCTTCGCGCCGTTCTCCCCGGACCAGGCAGCTACGGCAGCCCTCGGTCACATCAAGGCCCATGGGGGGACCGGCCTCGTCTACGGCTACTCGCTGCCTACGGGCACGCAGCTCTTTGCGGGCCCGGACGCCACGGCTAGTCCGGTCGCGACGGTCACCGCTGGACGGTCGATGTCGGTCAGCGACCCCGTGTTGTGGACCACCGCATCAGGAGCGCGCTGGCTGGCGTTCTTCATCGCCTGCGGGGGCACGAGCCCCTACTGGTCGAGCGTCTCGCAGGTCACAAAGACCGACGCCGCGGCAGGCGCCCAGCTTCGCCAGAGCATCACCGTCCTGTTGGCCGCTCCGCCCTATACGACCTCTCACAAGGCATCGGCGCTGCCGATCAAGATCGATGCACAGCACCACCTGGTATGGGTCGATCCCAAGGTGCGCTTTGCCGTGGGACGTGGCGAACTAGTCGCCTTCTGAGGCCTCCGGTCCCTGGTTACGGGCCTGTCGGGACCATCACAGAACGATCACCTGGGTATCACCTGGGAATCCCCCAACGTTTCCCGAACGTTCACCTTGGCTCGGTACGTTGACGACGGACCGGCCATGGCTGTCCGAATGACGCGCCGCTGCAGTCAGCAGAGGACCCGAGACAAGACGGAAAGGGAGAGGGGCACCAGCAGCATGACGATCGATCTCAAGCCTTCTCCAGCCCGGGCGGACCGCGACGTTCCTGCTCCGCTCACCCTTACTCGCGACTACTCGACTCCCGACCGCATCTACCGAGCCGGTGTCCGGATCTCGGGCGGTGGGGTATTTCTGCTGCTGGTCGTGATCGGGATCTTCCTGGCATGGTCGGGATATCCGGCATTCCAGCAGGCCGGATGGAAGTTCTTCACCAGGTCCGGATTCCAGACCCTTGGCGCCCATCCGACGTTCGGTGTTCTGGCATCGATCGTGGGAACCGTCGAGGTGGCGTTCGTGGCCATGATCGTGGGTGCCCCTGTCGCCATTGCCACCGCACTGTTCCTCAGCGAGTACGCCCCGCTGAAGACCCGCCGGTCGCTCATCGCCATGATCGACCTGGCCGCCGCTATCCCGAGCATCATCTTCGGCCTGTGGGCGGTGTTCGAACTGCAGCCGAACGTTGTCGGTTTCAGCACCTGGCTCTCGCACCACCTGGCGTTCATCCCCTTCTTCAAAGTGGTCAGCCCTCCTCTCAACGCCTCGATCTTCATTGCCGGACTGGTCGTCGGAATCATGATCGTCCCGATCGTGGCGTCGATCTGCCGTGAAGTCTTCTCGTTGGCGCCAGCCGGCGAACGCGAAGCAGCGCTGGCCCTCGGGGCCAGCAGGTGGCAGATGATCCGCACCGTGGTCCTCCCCTTCGGACGTGGTGGCATGGTGGGTGCAGTGATGCTGGGCCTGGGCAGGGCGCTCGAGGAGACGATCGCCGTCTCGATCATCCTGGGCGGCTCGTTCACCGTTACCGCACACATCCTGCAGAAAGGCGGTTCGACCATCTCGCAGCTCATCGCCGTCAACTTCGGATCGGGCGGGACGCTCGGCCTCCATGATCTGCTGCTCTGCGGGTTCGTTCTCTTCCTCTTGACCCTGGTCATCAACCTGGCGGCCTCGGCCATCGTCAACCGCTCGCGGAGCGGCGCAGGAGTAGACCTGTGACCCCCGAGAACACCATCCGGACTGCCCCTCATGGCATCCTCGTCGAGACGACCTCGGCGCCAGCAAGCACCGCAGACGGTCGCCAGGACCCGCGACCACCCGAACCCACGTCGCCCAACACGGCGACCCCGCCGACCCCGACTCCTCGCCCCCGCCGGCTGCCCAGCCCGATCCGCCCCTCGGCGTTCGGAACCCAGGATGCGATGATCCTGATCATGGCAGCGGTGTCCTCGCTCTGCCTGGTCTGGGTCGTCTTCTACCAGCTCACTTCGCTTTCGGGCGGTCTCGGATTCCTGGTCTGCTGGTACATCGGCTTCGTTGCACTGACATGGATCGCCACCGCGCAGGTCATCGAGCGCCAGGTGGCCACCGACCGGGCGGTGGCCGTGGTGGTTGTGTCGGCGGCGATGCTCATCGTGGCGATCGTGGTCTTCATCGTGGCCTGGGTGGCGTACAAGGCGATCCCCTCCATCCACTGGGGATCGCTCTTTACCAAGGACCAGAAGAGCTTCGTGGTGACAGACCCCAACGCTCTCGATCACGTGGGCGTGGTCCATGCGGTCATCGGAACCCTCGAGCAGGTCCTCGTCGCCGTGTTGATCGGCGTGCCGTTCGCCATCGCCACCGCGGTCTACTTGAACGAGGTCAAGGGATGGGGAGTCAAGACGGTGCGGACCGTGGTGACCGCCATGAGCGGGACGCCCTCGGTCGTGGCCGGGATCTTCATCTACTCGATGCTGATCCTGACCCATGTGCTGACCTATTCGGGCTTCGCTGCGTCGCTGGCCCTGGTGGTCATCCTCCTCCCGTCTGTCACCCGGGTGGTCGAAGAGGTGCTCAGGGTGGTGCCCAGCGGACTGCGCGAGGCATCGCTGGCGCTCGGTGCACCCGAGTGGCGCACCGTCTGGTCGGTGGTCCTGCCCACCGCTCGCTCGGGCGTCGTGACTGCAGTGCTGCTCGGAATCGCCCGCATCGTCGGGGAGACCGCTCCGCTCCTGTTCACCGCCTTCGGGTCCCAGGTCGTCAACTGGCGGGGTTACTTCAACCATGACCAGGGCGCGCTGCCGCTGGTGATCTTCTCGGACGTCCGCCAGGCCCAGCCGGTGCTGATCAACCTCGCCTTCCAGGCGGCGTTCGTCCTGATGTCTATCGTCTTGGTCCTTTTCGTCCTGGCCCGGATCTTCAGTCGCCCCAAGGGCAAGAACGGGAAGCGCATGAAGCCCGGACCGAACGACGACGACCTGATGGCACGCCTGTTCGTGCCGATCCCGATCGAGCAGAACGAGGAGAACCGGTGACCACCACCCTTTCGTCGACTTCCCCGGCAGACGCCGACCACCCCACACCGTTCACCGGTACGCCGGAACTCGGCCAGCCCGGCCAGGTCGATGCGCACGACGTCTGCGCCTGGTTCGGTGGTCGCCTGGTCCTCGAGACGGTCGACCTGGTCATGGAGAAGTCGAAGGTCACCGCGCTCATCGGCCCATCGGGCTGCGGCAAGTCCACCTTCCTCCGCATCATCAACCGGATGCACGAGGTCGTGCCGGGGGCGCAACTGGCCGGATCGGTCAAGCTCGACGGCGTCGACATTTACGGGCCGGGTCAGCGGGCCATGGAGACCCGGCGCCACATCGGCATGGTGTTCCAGAAGCCCAATCCCTTTCCGGCCATGACCATCGCCGAAAACGTGCTGGCCGGACTGAAGTTCTCGCGTGTGAGCCCCGCCGACAAGGACGACCTCATCGAGGAGTCCCTGACCAAGGGCGGTCTGTGGAACGAGGTCAAGGACCGGTTAGGTGAGCTCGGCGGCGCGTTGTCCGGTGGACAGCAGCAGCGCCTGTGCATCGCACGCTCGTTGGCTGTCAAGCCTCGGGTCCTTCTCATGGACGAGCCCTGCTCGGCGCTCGACCCCACGTCCACCTTGCGCATCGAGCAGACCATCAAGGAGATCGCCTCCGAGGTGACTGTGGTGATCGTGACCCACAACATGCAGCAGGCCCAGCGGGTATCGGACTACTGCGCATTCTTCCTTGCTGAGGAGAACCAGCCCGGCCGTGTCATCGAGGCAGGCAAGACCGGGACGATCTTCGGCTCGCCCACCGACCAGAGGACGTTCGACTATGTCAATGGCCAGTTCGGATAGGGGCCGCGCCCGAGGGGTGCGGTCCGGAATCGTTATCGCCGCCCTTGTGGCGTGCACTGCCCTGACCCAGTCCGTAGGGCTGGTGTCGGCCGGGGCAAGCCCGTCGATGCAGTCGACCGGCTCGAGCTTCGCCAGTGTGGCCATCCAGCAGTGGGTGGGCCAGTCGTCGACCCTGTTCGGGCTCAACATCAACTGGCAGGTGTCCTCGTCGGTTGTCGGGCTCAACAACTTTGCCCAGAACCAGCTCGACTTTGCCGCCTCGGACATCCCCTACAGCGCCCAGCAGTCGACGTACTACCCTTCCCAGCCCTATCAGTACCTCCCAGATGTGGCTGGAGGACTGGCCTTCATGTACAACTTGAACGGCAACGATGGACAGCGGATCAGCAGCATCAACTTGAACGCATCGACGATCGGCCAGATCTTCCTTGGAGAGATCACCACTTGGGATTCGCCTGGCATC
>CAININ010000317.1 GCA_903849265.1 uncultured Acidimicrobiaceae bacterium | reverse complement strand
GTTCGTCCTGAGCCAGGATCAAACTCTCCATTGAGACCTTAACTAGACCCGAAGGCCTAGCCAAAATCGAAGAGCTGACCGAGAGGACACTGATCCTCACGGTCAACTGAATACTGACAAAGAACAGATGTTGTTGTCCGTTCAATGCTTTGAATTGACTGGCGATCTCAAGTTTCCCCGCGATCGCCCGCACTGACTTTTGGCTATCACTATTCCGTTTTCAAGGAGCAACCGGGCACACGCCGTAAGGCGTTGGTGCCGGAATGACTGCAGATTGAGGCTAGGCCTCAGGACCGCAGTTGCCTGGCGCCACCCCTAAGGGCGTTCACCGGGACTGGTAACACTACTGCATCGAGGCCGGCATGTCAATCGGGTGAGGATTTCTCCTGATCCGAGAAGGGCGACCCCGTGCGAGGAATGTCACTATACACGGATCTGAGCCCTGGCGTGCAACACCGGGCCGATTTCGGCCGAGCGTTGCCCGGGTGGCTAACAATCCGTGCCTGGATCGAGCGATGAGCACCCAGCCCGTACCTGGCTGCACCCCGTGCCTGACTGGGCTCCCGGGATACCCCTCCCGTATGCGCACTGGACCGCCAGGCACCGATCCGAGTGGAGAATTTCTTTTGCATGTTCCGCCCTCACGCACTCCGAGAGACCAGATGGTCGGAATTCGTGCAGTCTGGCCCGTTCCAGAAATCTTCGAATTCTTCCCCACGAGGCACGAATCGTCAGTTTCGGGGGCCAGATTCGTCAGACTCTGTCCCTCGGAGATCCTCCAGGAGGCCGGTGAAGGGCCCCTGCCCGCCATTTGGCCCCACGAGAATCGACAAGCCGAGGGCTGCACCGTCCAACTCCGTGAGTGCGCTACCCGAACGTGAAGTCGTACGCCTCGACCCCTGCAGACACCGTGACCGAGAGCAGTCCCCGGCGGAACGGACCCGGGCCTACGAGCTGGTAGAGCCTCGGTTCGCCGGATACCACCACGTCTTCCGCCGGCTGGCCATCGATACTCACCCGTGCGGTCCCCTTCCCCCCGAGCACGAGGTAGACGTTCTGAGCCTGGAACCGGAGCAGCAGGGTGGCACCATCACCCGCCGTCGCTCCCTCTGAACCGACCTTCCACTGGCCACCGAAGGCGAAGCTGTCCTGAAGAAGCGACGCGGGTGGCGAGTATCGGGCAATCACGTCTGGGTGCACGGTCTCGCCGGCCAGGTTTCGCTCGCCGTAGTGGTACCCGAGGTAGCTCTCGGGCGTAGTGGGTGCTTGCGGGCCGGTGTCGGGGACGTCGGTCCTGGGCGGCAGCACCACTGTCGGGTCCGCAGTCGACAGGAGCTGGCGGATGAAGGTCTCGGTCTGGGCGTACTGGCCTTCGCCGAAGCCGACGTGGCGGACGGTGCCTGTGGCGTCGATCAGATACTCGGCCGGCCAGTAGTTGTTCTGGTAGGCGTTCCACGTCCCGTAGTCGTTGTCGATGGCGATCGGATAGTGGACCCCGAGTTGTGCCGCACCCTGGGTGATGTTGGACGTGACGTGCTCGAACGCGAACTCCGGCGTATGGACTCCCACGACGGTAAGACCCGACTTCGCATAGGCCGAGTTCCATGCTTCGACGTGAGGCAACGATCGCTGGCAGTTGATGCACGAGTAGGTCCAGAAGTCGACCAGGACCACCTTGCCCCGCAGGCCGGACATGGTCAGCGGCTTGTCGCCAGGGGTGTTCAGCCACCCGTTGATGCCGGTGAAGGCCGGGGCCGCACCACAGGCCTGCAGGACCGGACTGGCGTCGGTGCAGTTGGCCAACGAGCCCGCTGATCCGTTGCCGGTGATGCCGGCCAAGGCGTGGCGGGCGGAACCATTGGCCTCGATGTTGGTCGTCAGCGCATCGGCATACCCAGGAAGGAGCCGCTGGAGCCCGTCGGTCAGATTGAGGGTCAACAGCAGCGCAGTCACGACCAGCACTGCGCCGATCGCCCGGCGAGCGGTGGCCGCGTGCGTGCGCACGGACCGCATCCGAGTGGCCAGGTATTGGCCGGCCAGAGCGAACCCCAGGAGAGGAACGGCAACCCCGCCGGCGAAAGCCAGTGTCAACACGACCGAGGACCATCCGACACGGTGTTCGGCACCCACCACGGTGATGGCGGCGAGGACGGGGCCGGCGCACGGGACGAAGACCAGGCCGAGGCTCAGCCCGAGCACGAATCCGCCGCCTTCTGCGACCTCTCGACCAGCCGTGAGTCGGACGAACGGGCGCTCGAGCAGCTCTCCCACGGCAGGCACCAGCAGTCCGATACCGAGCAGCGCCAGTACGGTGATCCCCGCCCACCGCAAGAAGTCGAGCGGCAGACCCAGGGCACCGAGCAGCCACGAGCCGAGCAGGGTGGCCGCTGAAAAGCTGAGCACCAGACCGCCGACCACGGCAAACGGCCGGCGTCGGCGGCGGGTGGCGGCCAGGCGGGCCTGTCCCTCTGACGGAGCATCCGGCCGCACCGATGCAGACGGTGTGCCTCCTGTTTCGCCGGGCCCAGGGTCGGTTCCCCCGGCGGCTGACCCTGCGGCTGACCCGGCGGCTGACCCTGCGGTGGCGGCCACGGGGACCACCGCCGGATCCCGAGGGCCAGACCCCGTACGTGCGTCATCGAGTCCGCTCGCCGCACCCGAAGCGAAGATGACCGGCAGCACGGGCAGGATGCACGGAGAGATACCGGTCACCAGCCCGGCGAGGAACCCGACGAGGAGGAGCAGGATCACGGGATCAGCCTTCCACAGGCTCCCCGAGGTCCATGGCGCGCCCACTCCCCCGGCCCCGACCCCAGCTGGACCCGTCCCAGGGTCAGCCCAGGGCGGACACCCGGATCCGGTCGGCTTCGAGGCGGTGGACGAACCGCGCCAGCTGCACCGCCACTGCGGCGGGTCCAGCACTGCCGGGCGTCGTGCGACGAGTGACCGCGACCCCGGGCTCGAGCAGCGCTACGGCCTCGGAGCCCAACGCCGGGTGCGCCTCCACCAGCTCGGCCAGCGGCACGTGACGCTCCAGTGAGTCGTGAACGAGCCCGCCCACCACGCTGTGGGCTTGGCGGAACGGCATCCCCTGCTCGACCAGCCACTCGGCCAGGTCGACGGCGGCCACCGACGAGCCGTTGGCCGCCTCCTGCATGCGATGGGCGTCGAACGTGATCGTGGCCAGCAGGCCCGATACGGCGGCGAGGGCCAGACGGGACTGGTCGACCGAGTCGAACAGCGGCTCCTTGTCCTCTTGCAGGTCCCGGTTGTATGCCAACGGGAGGCCCTTCAAGGTGACCAGCAGGCCGGTCAGGTTGCCGATCAGCCGTCCGCTCTTGCCTCGGGCCAGTTCGGCCACATCAGGGTTCTTCTTCTGCGGCAGCATGGACGAGCCGGTGGCGAAGGCGTCGTCGAGGACGGCGAACCCGAACTCCTCGGTCGACCAAAGGACGATCTCTTCGCCGATGCGCGAGAGGTGGACACCGAGCAGGGCCAGGTCGAACAGGGACTCGGCCACGAAGTCGCGGTCAGACACGGCGTCCAGCGAGTTCTCAAACCGGCCGGCGAACCCAAGGTCGGCTGCGGTGCCGTCGGGATCGAGCGGCAGCGACGAGCCGGCGAGTGCCCCGGCCCCAAGGGGCGAGATGTCGAGCCGGGCCACCGTGGCCACCAAACGGTCCACGTCGCGTGACAGTGCCCACCCGTGAGCCAGCAGGTGATGGGCGAGCAGGACCGGCTGGGCCCGCTGCAGGTGGGTGTATCCCGGGAGGTAGGTGTCGCCCGCGTCCTTGGCCCGGGTCAACAAGACGTCTTGGAGCACCAAGATGTCCGACGCCAGGCCGGCCAGCTCGCGCTTGGCGTAGAGCCGCAGGTCAGTGGCGATCTGGTCGTTGCGGCTCCTGCCGGTGTGCAGCTTGGCCCCCACATCACCCGCCAGCTCCGTCACCCGGCGCTCGACTGCGGTGTGAATGTCTTCATCGTCGGGCACGAAAGCGAAGGCGCCCGTGTCGAGCTCTGCCTCCACAGTGTCGAGTGTCGACAGCAGTGTCTCGACCTCGTCGGCGGTGAGCAGTCCCCCACGTCCGAGCCCCCGAACGTGCGCCCTTGAGCCGGCGATGTCGTCACGAGCCAGACGCTGGTCGAAGTGGATGCTGACCGAGTAGTCCATGACCACATCGGCCGTGCCGCCGCTGAGGCGACCGTGCCAGAGCGTCATCGTCCTGCAACACCGGGGTTGCCGGCGCGCCCCTCCTGGACGGCTGACCAGGTGGCGACACCGAGTCCCCACAGACGCACGAAGCCCTCTGCGTCCTGGTGCCGGAAGGTATCCGAGGCGTCATAGGTGGCGAGTCCGTGGTCGTACAGGCTGACCGGGCTGCGCCGTCCGACCACCCAGCAGCGACCCTGGTCGAGGCGCAGGCGCACCTCGCCGGTGACGTGCTTCTGGGTCTCGTTGAAGAATGCGTCGAGGGCCTGCTTGAGTGGCGAGAACCACAGTCCGTCGTAGACGAGCTCTGCCCAACGCGGCTCGAGGCGGACCTTCTCGTGGTGGACGTCGCGCTCCAAGGTGAGGTCCTCCAAGTCCGAGTGAGCCAGCAGCAGGGCCATGGCGGCCGGACATTCGTACGTCTCGCGGCTCTTGATGCCGACCCGGCGGTTCTCCACCATGTCGAGGCGGCCATAGCCAAAGGAGCCGACCAGCGTGTTCAACTCGGCGATGAGGGGCTCGGGGGCCAGCATGCGCCCGTCCAACGAAACCGGCACCCCGGACTCGAACCCGATGGTCACCTCGGTCGGCTCCGTGGCCGTCGGCACCGTCATCGTGTAGACGTCCTCGGGCGGACGGTTCCACGGGTCCTCGATGACTCCGCACTCGATCGCCTTGCCCCACAGGTTCTCGTCGATCGAGTACAGCTTCTCCTTGGTCACGGTCAGCGGGATGCCCCACTTGGCCGCGTACTCGATGGAGTCTTCACGGGTGAGGCCCCACACGCGGGCTGGGGCCAGCACGTTGAGGTCGGGTGCGAGCGCACGGGTGCCGACCTCGAAGCGGACCTGGTCGTTGCCCTTGCCCGTGCAGCCGTGGGCCACATAGGACGCGCCGTGGCGACGGGCCTCGGCCACGAGGTGCTTGACGATGACCGGGCGCGACAGGGCGGACACCAGCGGGTACTTGCCTTCGTATTTGGCGTTGGCCAGGATCGCCGGGATGCAATAATCCTCGGCCATCTCGGCCCGGGCATCGATCACCGTCGCCTCGATGGCACCGGCAGCCAGGGCCCGGCTACGGATGGCGTCCCAGTCCTCTCCACCGGTGTCGGCGGCCTGACCGACGTCGACGGCCACAGCGATCACCTCGACCCCGTGATTCTCCATCAGCCACCGCACGGCAATGGAGGTGTCGAGCCCTCCGCTGTAGGCCAGAACTACTCGTTCAGTCATCGTGAACCCCTTACTTCTTCTGTTGTCGTCTCGTCGTCCATCGTCGCGTCTTCGCCTGTTGCATCTGTGTCCGCTGCCTCGAGTCCGGCCAGCACGGCCAGCCGGTGGGCGACAATCGACCCCCCGGCAGCCTCAGAGGCCACCACTAGGACGGTGTCGTCACCGGCGACGGTGCCGATGACCCCGGGGAAGCCGCTCCGGTCGAGCGCCGATCCTACGACATGGGCCGAACCGGGCGGTGTGCGCAGGACGATCAGGTTGCCCGAGTGGTCGGCCTCGACCACCCACTCCCCCAACACTCGTCGCAGGTGATCCTCGGGAGCAACCTGGTGGGAGGGCAACTCAGGCAGGGCATAGGCGGTATCGCCTCCGGGGAGGCGGACCTTCAGGGCGCCCAGCTCTTCTAAGTCCCTCGACACGGTGGTCTGGGTGGCCTCGATGCCGTCGGCTGCCAGTAGCTCCACCAGGTGGGCCTGGCTACCGACCGCGCTCGCCTCGAGCAGCTTGGTGATCCGATGCTGGCGCTGGTGCTTCGTCACTCGTATCACTGGGTGACTCCAGTCATTCGCATCACTTGGCGACCTCCGTCACCCATGCCAACAGGCCCCGCATGGCGTGCATGCGGTTTTCGGCTTGCTGCCAGACCACGCTTTGCTGGCCGTCGACCACCCCGGCGCTGATCTCTTCACCCCGATGGGCGGGCAGACAGTGCATGACAAGGGCACCCGGAGCTGCCAGCGCCAGAAGTGACTCGTCCACGCAGAACCCGGCGAACGCTGCCAACCGGGCCGCACGCTCGTCTTCTTGGCCCATCGACGTCCACACGTCGGTATAGAGGGCATCGGCACCCGAGGCCGCCTCGATCGGGTCGGTGGTGACGACCAGGTCTCCTCCGAACGAGCGCACTAGGGCGATGTCTGCTTCGGTCGGTCCATACCCCGAGGGCGAGGCCACCCGGGTGGGGATCCCGGCCATGGATGCGGCCAACGCCAGGGAGCGCCACACGTTGTTGGCATCGCCGATGTAGGCCACCGACCGCTCCCGGGCTCCGGTGACGCCGAAATGCTGGCGCAGCGTGAGCAGGTCAGCGATGGCCTGACACGGATGGGCCCGATCGGACAGCAGGTTCACCACAGGGACGGGCACGTCTGCTGCATCCAGCGCGCCGGCCATCCGTTCGAGGGTGCCGTGGTCCATGACCCGGGCGCACACGACTCGGTGGTAGCAGGCCAAGGTCCGGGCCACGTCGGCTGCCGTCTCGCGGGTGTCGATGCCGACTTCGGCCCCTTGGATGTAGACGGGATGTCCACCTAGTGCCACGACAGCCATCTCGGAACTGTTGCGGGTCCGAGCCGACGGTTTTTCGAACACCAGGGCCACTCCCCTGCCCTCGAGCGTCCGCGGCAGCGCAGCCGGGTCCCGTTCGGCCAGCGCCAGCACCTCTTCGAGCCCGTCGGGGCCGAGGTCGTCGACTTCGAGCACATGGCGGGTCGCCCCGCCGGTCATCTCACCGCGCATCATCGGCTCCACTCTCTTCTTCATCCTCGGTGACTCCGAACGCAGCCACTAGCCGGGCCAGGATCCGCGACAGCGATGCCAGCGCCCGGTCGATGTCGGCATCGGACACCAGCAGCGACGGGGCGAACCGCAAGACGTTGGCACGGGGGGCGTTGATCACCAGCCCCCCTTGCAGCGCCTCGGCACACGCCGGCCCAGCAAAGTCGTTGACCAGCACAGCGGCCAGCAGTAGTCCTTCGCCCCGCACGTGAGACACCCCGGGGAGACGTTCCAATCCAGCACGCAGACGAGCCCCGGCGGCCGCGGCGCGAGCCGGCACATCTTCGGCCTCCATGACCGACAGCGTGGCTCGGGCAGCCGACATAGCCAGCGGCTGGCCGCCGAAGGTGCTGCCGTGGTCGCCCGGAACGAACGCCGCGGCTACCTCGGCTCGTGCCCAGCAAGCGCCCACGGGCATGCCGTTGCCCAGGGCCTTGGCCATGGTCACCACGTCGGGCTCGATCCCGAGGTGCTGGAAGGCGAACCACCTACCCGTGCGGCCGAGCCCGGTCTGGATCTCGTCGACCATGAGGAGGATGTTCCGCTCGGTGCAGATTTGACGCACGGCGCCCAGGTAGTCCGACGACGGCACGACCACCCCGGCCTCGCCCTGGATCGGTTCGACCAGGACGGCAGCCACCAGGGCGGGGTCGCACGCCGCGTCCATGGCGTCGATGTCGCCGAACGGGACGTGGCTGAACCCTGCGGGCATGGGGACGAAGGCTGTCTGCTTCTCGAACTGTCCGGTGGCCGCCAACGCGGCCAAGGTCCGGCCGTGGAAGGCGTCGCGGGTCGCCACAACGCCATACCGGCTCGGGCCAGCCCAGCGGCGGGCCAGCTTGATGGCGCACTCGATGGCCTCGGCCCCCGAGTTGGCGAAGAAGACCTGTCCGCCGGCTCGATCGGTGCCGCCGCCGATCAACCGGTCCAAGGTGACGGCCACCTCGGGCCCGACCACGTTGCCGAACAGGTTGGAGACGTGGCTGAGGGTGCGGGCCTGGGTGGCGATGGCCTCGGCCACCACCGGATGGGCGTGGCCGAGCGAGGTGACAGCCAGACCCGAGAGGAAGTCGAGGTACGGCCGCCCTTCGGTGTCGAACAGCGTGCTGCCCTCGCCCCGGACGAAGGTGACCGTCGGGTCTGCGTAGTTGTGCATGAGCGCCGAACGGTCGACGGCGTCAACCGACACTCCCCCGGACGTCGTCACCTCGGCACTCACAGGTCGACTCCGACCATGGTGCCCACGCCCTCGTCGGTAAAGAGTTCGAGCAGCAGTGCGTGCGGGGTCCGTCCGTCGAGGATGTGAGCGCGGCTGACCCCGTTGCGCACCGCCTTGGCGCACGCCTCGACCTTGGGGATCATCCCGCCGTTGGCTGCCCCCGAGACGATCATGGCGTCGAGCTCGTCGGCGCTGGCCCGGTGCATCAGCGTGTCCGGGTCGTCAGGCACCGACCGAAGTCCGGCCACATCGGTCAAGAAGACCAGCTTTTCGGCCTCGAGCGCTGAAGCGATGGCGCCGGCGGCAGTATCGGCGTTGATGTTGAACGCCTGGCCCGATGCATCGGTGCCGATGGTGGCCACCACCGGGATGAGCCCCTGGGCGAGCAGCTGGTGCACGATGAGCGGGTCGACACCGACCACGTCGCCCACGAACCCGAGCGCCTCAGATCGGGCGGTGGCGTTGATCAGGTTGGCGTCCTCACCCGACAGCCCGACAGCCAGCGCCCCGTGGACGTTGATGGTCGAGACGATGTCGCGGTTCACCTTGCCGACCAGGACCATGCGAACCAAGTCGATGGTGTCGGCGTCGGTCACCCGGAACCCGTCGAGGAACTGGACCTCCTTGCCGACCCGCTCCATCAGCGCGCCGATCTGAGGACCGCCGCCGTGGACGACCACCGGCAGCATGCCGACCGAGCGCATCAGCACGATGTCCTCGGCGAAGCTGGCCAGCGCCTCTTCCTCGTCGACCGCGTCCTGGCCCGGCTTGGCGGCCAGCACGTTGCCGCCGTACTTGACCACCACCACCTTTCCGAGGAACCGGCGGATGTAGGGCAAGGACTCGACCAGCACGGCGGCCTTATCGGCCGGGCCTGACGTCACGGGGGTGCTCATGATGTAGTCCTGTTCTCGTCGATGTAGCCGTAGCCGAGCTCGACCCCCATCACCACGCCGGTTCCGGCGGCCAGTCCGAGCCCACACTCGATCATCACCATCGGGCCGGCCATGTGGGCAGCAACGGCTGCCTTGTCGTAGGGGACTTCGATCCCACCCCGGCACACAGTGGTGCCGCCGTAGGCGATGGTGAGTCGGTCCATGTCGAAGTCGACCCCGGCCGATCCGAGCTCGCTGGCCACCCGGCCCCAGTACGGGTCCTCGCCGTTGATGGAGCACTTGACCAGGAGCGAGTCGGCGACCTTGCGCGCCGCCACATGCGCCTCGCCGTCGGTGCGGGCCCCGGTCACCTGGACCTGAAAGACCGTCGAGGAGCCCTCGGCATCTTCGGCCATCTGACGGGCCAGGTCGGCACAGGCCTCGGTGACGGCGTCGGCCACAAGGGTCGGGTCGCACGGGCCGGCCTTGCCGGACGCCATCAGGATCACCGTGTCGTTGGTCGAGGTGCAGCCGTCGACCGACATCGAGTTGAACGAGTCGGCCACGGCCGAGCGCAGGATGTCGGCCAGCGGGCCGGGCTCGACGGCGGCGTCGGTGGTGAGGAAGGCCAGCATGGTGGCCATGTTGGGCGCGAGCATCCCGGCCCCTTTGGCCATGCCGGCCACGGTGAAGTCCGGGTAGGTGACCAGGACCTCCTTGCGGCCCGAATCAGTGGTCAAGATGCCCTGGGCGGCGTCGGCTCCGGCATCGGGTCCACCGGCTCGGGCAGCCACCAGTCGAGGGATGCCGTCGGTGATCGGTTCCATCGGCAGGGGGATGCCGATCAGTCCGGTCGAACACACGAGGACCTGGTCGGCTGGGACGCCGAGCTCGGCTGCGGTCTGGGCGCACATGAGTGTGGCATCAGCCCGGCCCCGATCGCCGGTGGCGGCGTTGGCGTTGCCGCTCGACACCAGCACGGCCGACGCCCGGCCGCCGTTGGCTGCCATATGGGCCCGGCTGATCTGCACCGGTGCGGCTGCGGCCAAGTTGGAGGTGAACGTGGCCGCCGTCGGAACGGCGATGCCGTCCTCGGTGGCCAGCAGTGCGAGGTCGAGGGCGCCGGATGCCTTGATGCCGGCGGCCAGGCCGGCGGCTACGAACCCCTTGGGTGTGGTGATGCTCATGGGAACACCCCCACCATCGGCAGGCCAGTCACTTCGGGCAGTCCGAGGGAGATGTTGGCGCACTGGACGGCCTGGCCGGCGGCGCCCTTGATCAGGTTGTCGATGGCGGACAGCACCACGATCCACCCGGTCCGCGGGTCGACCCGGACCGACAGGTGGGCCGTGTTGGAGCCGCTGGCCGCCTTGGTCGACGGCGGGGCGTCGCCGACAACCACGAAGGGCTCGTCGTCGTAGCGGTCGTGCAGGATCTGCATGGCGTCCTCCGTGGTCAGAGTGGATGGGTCGGCGGGTCGGGCGTAACAGGTGGCCAAGATGCCCCGGACCATGGGGGCGAGGTGCGGCGTGAAGAGCACACTGGTGTTGAGGCCCTGCTCCATCTCGGCGGTGTGGCGGTGGTCGAGCAGGCCGTAGGCGACGAAGTCTTCGTCGACGGCAGAAAAGTTCAGGCTCTCCTTGGCACTGCGTCCGGCACCCGAGACGCCGCTGGCCGCGTCCACGATCAGCGCCGGTGCACCACCGTCGCCAGGTAGAGCGATCACACCGGCGTCGACCAACGGAGCAAGTGCCAACAAGGTGGCCGTGGGGTAACAGCCGGGGGCAGCGATCCGGGTGGCCCCCACCAAGTCGGAGCGGTAGAGCTCGGGAAGCCCGTAGACGAAGGTGGACAGCAGCTCGGGCACCTCGTGGGTTTCGCCGTACCAGGTGGGATACAGCCCAGGGTCCTTGAGACGAAAGTCAGCAGCCAGGTCGACGATCACCCCGACGGTGTCGACAAGGTCGGGCACCAGATGCTGGGACTGGCCGTGGGGCAGAGCCAGGAAGACCACGTCGAGGCCCTCGAGTGAGGCGGCATCGGTGGGTTCGTAGGTCAGGTTCGGATAGGCGGCGGCCAGCGAGGGTGTGTGGGCGGCCACTGACTGGCCGGCATTGGAGCCGGCGGCGGCCACGGCCACCTCGAGGTCGGGATGCCCGGCGCACAGACGGAGCAGCTCGGCGCCCCCGTACCCGGATGCACCGACGACTCCGACCTTTTTTGGGGATCCGGACATATTGCAAGTATATGCACAGATACGCATGAATATGCGTACTTGATCAACAGTCCCCGAGTTTCCTCGCCCTAGGCCCATCAAGCGTGACAATGGCCTCTACCCCGCTGCGGTCCCAGGGTTCACAATCGAACAAGAGGTCATCTGGTGCCGTCAGGAGTACATCGGCGAGTCACCGAGGCCCGACTCCACCTTCTTTTCTTCGCCCGCGGAGGTGATTGCTATGGACCCAGCAGAGGCCAAACAGGTGGTTGTCGACAATCGAGGCCGTCCGTGGAGGTTCGACGGTGAACCCGGGGCAGGCGCACGATGGCTGGTATCCGCGGTTACCTACAACTCAGGTCGTCGCCCACAGGCGAACGCCCGTCCAGGTGGCGCCTTCCCCGAGCAGTGAGCTTCTGCACCTGCTCGAACGACGGTCCGCACCCATCGGCGGGGCCTGTCGACGGGTGGCCGGTAGGTTGGCCCCATGGATCGTGCCGCCGCTTTCGCTGACGCCACTCCGCTGTCGTTCTGGCTGGACGACCCCGCCGCCCCTGAGCCGGCACTTCCACTGGTCGGAGCCCTCAAGGCCGACCTGGTCATCGTCGGCGGCGGCTACACCGGCCTGTGGGCAGCACTTCTGGCTAAGCAGGACGATCCGTCTCGTGATGTCATCCTCCTCGAGGGCGACCGGTGCGGCTGGGCAGCCTCGGGCCGCAACGGCGGATTCTGTGCCGCCAGCCTCACCCACGGGTTGGCCAACGGGATCGAACGGTTCCCGAACGAGATCTCCACCCTCGAGCGCCTCGGCACCGAAAACCTCGACGCCATCGAGTCGACCGTCGCCGACCTCGGCATCGCATGCGACTTCGAGCGCACGGGCGAACTCAACGTCGCCACCGAGCCCCACCAGGTGGCCTGGCTGCGCGAAGCCGAGGCCCAGGCCAACGAGCACGGTGAGCACCCGCACTTCATGGATCGTGACGAACTCCAAGCCGACATCCACTCCCCCACCTACCTGGCCGGGCTGTGGGACCAGGAAGGGTGCGCGCTGGTGCATCCGGCCAAGCTGGCCTGGGGGCTGCGGCGGGCGTGCGAGCAGGCCGGGGTGCAGATCTTCGAACACAGCCGAGTAGATGGCATCGAGTCGGACGGACCCGGAGCCCGGGCCCCGATACTGGTCCGCACCGCTCATGGAACCGTCACGACCGCCAAGGTGGTGCTGGCCACCAATGCCTATCCGTCGCCCGTGAAGCGACTGCGCAAGTACGTCGTGCCCGTCTACGACTACGTGCTCATGACCGAACCGCTCACCGCAGAGCAGCAAGCCGCCATCGGCTGGGCCCGGCGCCAGGGCATCGGCAGCACCGGCAACCAGTTCCTCTACTTCCGGCCCACGGCCGACAACCGGATCCTCTTCGGTGGCTACGACGCCGTCTACTACTACGGCAACCGCATGGGCCCGGCCCTCGAACAGCGGCCGGCCACATTCGAACTGCTGTCGACCCAGTTCGCGCTCATGTTCCCCCAACTCGAAGATGTCCGATTCACCCACTCATGGTCGGGAGCCATCGACACCTGTTCGCGGTTCTGTGCGTTCTTCGACCGGTCGTTCGACGGACGGGTCTCATCGGTGGCTGGCTACACCGGACTCGGGGTCGGTGCATCGCGCTTCGGGGCCCGGGTCGCCCTCGACCTGGTGTCGGGGCAAGAGACCGAACTCACCCGGCTGGAGTTCGTGCAGCGCAAGCCGATCCCGTTTCCTCCCGAGCCGGTGCGGTCCATCGGGATCAACCTGACCCGGTGGTCGATGGCCCGGGCCGATACCCACGGAGGCAAGCGGAACCTGTGGCTCAAAGCGCTCGACAAGGTGGGGCTGGGCTTCGACTCCTGAGGGCGACGGCACCGCCCGCTAACAACTGACGCACCCAAAAGTTATACTGGCAAGTATGACTTATCGTGTGGGGCCAAAAGGGCAGGTAGTGATCCCCAAGTCGATTCGGGACCACCTCGGCATCCACCCGGGTGACGAGGTCAGCGTCACGCTCGAGGATCACGGGGTCAGAGTGGAGCCGGTGGGAGCCGGGACCGACTTGGGCGGTTCTCTTGCCGGATTCGAGCTGACAGAGATCCTTGAGGAGGATCGCCGGCTGGAGAAGTCTCGTTGACCAAATGCCTCGATTCGTGGGCGGTGCTGCGGTGGCTCGAAGGTCACGAACCAGCCGTCTCTCGGCTAAACGCCTTGATGCCCGAACGCCCGGTCATGAGTTGGATCAACCTCGGCGAGGTCGCCTACGTCATCGAGCGCGTGGCCGGCGCCCAGCGTTCCCAGCGGATGGTCAAGCAGTTGAAACAACAGTTGACGATGGACCTTCCAACACCGCAGCGGGTCCTCGAAGCTGCCGCCCTCAAGGCCAACCATGCGATGGCCTATGCCGATGCCTTTGCCGTGGCGACAGCAATGGCCCATGGTGCCACGTTGCTCACCGGCGGCCCGGAGATCCTCCACGGCGACCCGTCGTGGTCCACGGAGGACCTTCGAGCCTGATGGTTCTGCGGTCGTGCCTCAGGGGGTCAGCGCAGGGTGGCCCGATGCCCCGACTCGACGGCCGTGATGCACGCGGCCCGCAGGCCGCCGATCTCTTCGTCGGTCAAGGTCCGGTCCAGAGCGCAGAACCGCAACCGGAAGGCCAGGCTGCGTGCATCGTCGCCCAGGGTCTCGCCCCGGTAGACGTCGAACAGCTGTACCGACTCGAGCAGTTCTCCTCCTGCTGTCACCAAGGTGGCCTCGACCATGCCGGCCGGGACCTCCTCGGGCACCACGAAGGCCAGGTCGAAGTCGGACGAGGGAAACCGGCTGATCGGCACCGACTCGAGCGGGCGACGCCGTGCTGCTGTCGGATCCAACAGCACCCCGAGGTCGAGGTCGAGCCAACCGACACGGCGGGGTCGTCCGTCAGCCCCGACCAGTCCGAACGTCTCCACGAACGTCGGGTCGAGTTCGCCCACCACACCGAGCACGGCTCGATG
>CAININ010000316.1 GCA_903849265.1 uncultured Acidimicrobiaceae bacterium | reverse complement strand
AGCTCAGCATCGCCCAGAACGAAGAGGTCAAGAAGATCTCGGCGTGGGCCGCCATCCTCTTCGCCCCGACCTTGGTGGGCACGGTGTACGGCATGAACTTCGACCACATGCCGGAGCTCCACTTCCGATACGGCTACCAGATGGCGCTTGGCCTCATGGTCGCCACCTCGGTGACGCTCTATCAGATCTTCAAACGGCGCCACTGGCTCTAGCCCTTGGTGCTTGCCGATCCCGATCAGACAAGGGAGACGGATCCGAACCCAGACGGACGTGGCGGGGCGCTGATCGGCCAGTCGTCGGACCGACCTTGCATGACGGTGCTGCTGGCCCAGACGCTGACCGTAGGCACTTGTGTGCCCACAGTGATACTGCTTGACGTTCTACAGATGCATTCGTACAGTGAATACACTTCGCTTGCTCAAAAGGTGCAGAGGATCCCGCACGCTCTCCAGAAGCCAAGTTTCCGTGGTGTTCAACCCGGAATCCGTCAAATGAGAGGGCTGTCATGCGAATTGCCAAGTGCCTAGTGGTCGTGAGTGTTGGGATCGGAGCCTTGGCCGTAGGGCTCCCGCTCGGGCAGATGGCCTACGCCGACCAGGGTGGGACCCCGAGTTCGCTCCCGGGCGCCATGCCGACCAAGGACCTGTCGGGGTACGCGAATACGTACTGGTACGTGCCGACCCAGTACCTGCCGTCCTATCAGTACTCCACCAAGACATCACCAAAGGTGATGGAGGTGCCCGACCAGACGGTGTGGCACTTCACGTCCACTGACAACGGATACCTGCACGGCTGCTCGTATCGTTCGGTCGACCTCGGGAAGACGTGGGCGCCGTCCACGATCGAAGGTTCCATCGCTCCGAACAACCAGGTGCTGATCGGATTCTACGGCGACCTCCTCGAGACATCGCCAGGAACGCTGGTGCAGTCCGACCATCACACCTACTTCCAGATGCAGGTCTCCACCGGTCCGGTCGAAAAGGGCATCACCCACTGGGCGTACATGGCCCAAGTCACCCCCCACGACTCCGCCTGGACCAACTTGCCAGGCACCGGAGGGCAAGGGATCCCGACGGTCGACACCGGCTGCTGATCCGGAGCCCGATCCCGCACGGGTGATCCGTCCATCGTGGGGCGGATCACCCAGGTCCATCCGTACCTGCAGGATCCTGCTGACCGGGGGTCTGCGGCGTTGACGCCTCGTGCGTTTCGGGCCATCGTCAGAGGACGTGACGGAACGATCTGATCCACGACAGGGACCAGATCAAACAGGTGCTGCGCAAGTCGGGCGACGACGGACGGGCTTGGACGCGGCGATCGGCGATCGGTGGCGGGGGAGCGCCAGGTTCCGACCTTTGTCGAGGGGTCTGAGATGGCTGGCCCGGTCGGCAAGGCATGGTCCTTCCGAACCGTCCAACGCCAGGCGCTGCGGCCGATGCGGGGTGGTAGGAGTGACCAGCTAACCACGGAGCGTCACGGCGATTGACTTCCCGTGTTCGAACGCCTGATACTTCGTGTCGGGCATGCGATCAGGCGTGTCCCAGATGTAGTACGAGGGGATGGGCAGAGATGTTCGGTTCGAAGATGATGCGCGCTGCCGTTGCGACAACGATCGGGCTCTTGGCCATGGGAACGTTGGCTTTGACTTCGGTCACCAGTTCGGCTGGCGCCAACCAGGCGCCGATGGTCCACTCGAGCTTTTCCATGACCCTTACCTCGCAGGGCAAACAGTTGCGCACGACAGGTCCCGGCCTCAACTCGACCTACGGATGGAATCAGCTGACGGGCCCCACGACCATTGACGGTCAGGCCTCGTCGGCCGAGTGGCTCGCCACCGTCAACTACGTGAACGGAAGTGGCGCGTGCCAGGGGTTCCTGACATTGACCACCCCGACGGGCGTGTTGAGCATGCGCGTCGACGGTCAGGCCCGGTATTCGTCTACCGCCGGGATCACGACCTTCACGGGACAACTGCCGATCATCGGTGGCACGGGTAGTTACGCAAATTCGTCGGGATGGGCCACGTTCACCGGCAATCGCACCACTGCCCTGGGAGGCGCGGTCAACATCACTGTCAGCACGTGGTTGCGCACCACCGGTTCCTGATAGCGGGAAGTGTCGGAAGACAGTGATGCGTGGCGTCGTCGCCCGCAGTCCTGGGCACCGGTTTTCCGACCCACCCGCAGGTGACTAACCTGCCCAGGACATCGACCACCCCCGTAGAGGAGCACCCGTGACTGAAGCCTGGATCATCGACGCCTGTCGGACCCCTCGGGGCATCGGAAAGGTCGGAAAGGGCTCCCTTGCCGAGTTCCACCCGCAGTTGCTGGGTGCTGCAGTGCTGCGTGCCCTCGCCGAGCGCAACAACCTCGAGACGGGCGACGTCGACGACGTCATCTGGGGCACGAGCATGCAGGTGGGCACCCAGGGCGGCGACCTCGGGCGCATGGCAGCCATGGACGCCGGCTACGACCTGCGGGCCAGCGGCGTGACCCTCGACCGTTACTGCGGGTCAGGCATCACCGCCACCAGCCTGGCGGCGGCCCAGGTCATGTCGGGCATGGAAGATGTCGTCGTGGCCGGAGGCACGGAGATGATGTCCTCCTACGGCACCAACCGTTCGATGGTGGCGGGT
>CAININ010000315.1 GCA_903849265.1 uncultured Acidimicrobiaceae bacterium | reverse complement strand
GCCGTGGCCGTCACCGGGAACCGGGGGTGGTCGCCCACTTCGAGCAGCCCCCTACGGGTCAGCTTCATCGCCTCACCCGACCGCCTGCGCAGCCCGTTCGGTTCCGGTACCGATGAGGAGTTCACCAACTCTTGCGTCGCCGATTTACGTGAGCTCCTGGCCACGACTACCGCCGGAGACGTGGCCTGTCTCATCGCCGAGCCCATTCAGGGCGTCGGCGGCTTCGTGGTTCCGCCCGACGGGTTCTACGGTGCCATCAAAGCGGTATTGGACGAGTTCGGAATCCTCTTCATTGCCGATGAGGTCCAAACCGGATGGGGTCGCACCGGCGAGCACTTCTGGGGCTTCGAGTCCCATCAGCTGACCCCCGATCTCTTCACATTCGCCAAGGGATTGGGCAACGGCCTGGCCATCGGTGGGGTCGTGGGCCGCCCTGAGATCATCGACTGCGTCAACGCCGGGTCCATCTCCACCTTCGGAGGGAACCCGATCTCGTGTGCCGGCGCCTTGGCCAACCTGGACCTGATCCTTAGTCGTGACCTGCAGCACAACGCCTTGGTCATGGGCGGGCGCCTGAAGGCGGGCCTCCACGCCGAGCTCGATGACCTCGCGATCGTCGCCGAACTACGCGGCAAGGGGCTGATGATCGGCATCGAGCTGGTCACACCAGGAACGCTCGTTGCCAACCCGGCAGCAGCGGCCCAAATCCTCGAGGCCGCCAGAGTCCGTGGACTGCTGATCGGCAAGGGGGGCTTGCACGGCAATGTGCTCCGCATCGCTCCAGCCCTGACGGTAACGGCCGACGAGATCGACGCAGCCATCGAGATCATTGCGACCGCCGTCCGTCAGGTCGACGCCGCTGCTTCCGATGCCGTTTCCGGCTGACAAGGACTCCCACGCGATTGGGGGAGGTAGACCCACCGTCCCGGCGACTCGCGAATCTGAGCGGAGTGCTGGGCGTTGGGTTCTTAGCAATTGCCGTCGTCCTCCACATCGATCACCTGGCCTACCGGGTAGGCCGCAGCGCCGTGGTCTTGGTCATCGCCGGCACAGCATTGATGACGGCGGCAAACCTGGCGTTCGTAGTCAGCCCTGCGCTCAGTAACCAGGTGAGTTGGCTCAACCTCAGCGATGTGCTGTGGGGATTGGCCTTCGGCGCTTTTGGTTTGGGACTGGCGGCGGTCGCCATCCACAAGGAGAAGCAGATCGAACGCGGTCTGGTCCAATTGGAGGACGTTGGCGACTCGGACACGGCAGACATCACCGTCCACGCTTCGTTGTTCTCGTTGATCAGCGCATCGGTGGGGGCGATTCTTTATGCCATCGGGGAGTTCGGTCAGATCGGCTACGCCTCGGGTACCCGTGAGGCGTGGGTGCTGCAGGTCCTCGGCATGATCCTCATCGCCGTGGGCATCATCTGTCACGTCGAACACTTGGGCCGTCACATCGGCAACGGTGCCGTCGCCTGATCGCTCCACCTTCACGATGTCGACGGCCCCCTGCTTCGGTGTGGGTCTGTCGCGTCCGGGCGCAGCGGGGTGGGGTGGGTTTCGAGCCCGCCAGCAGTCGTGGACATGACTCTCCACAGCAAAGAAGGTGGAGGGAAGCACCGGAGGGACCTCGTTCAGGTGTGAAGTGTCAAGCGGGTACCGGAGCCACTGTCGCCCAGGTACGGAGCCAGGTACGGGCAGTGTCAACCACCCCAGGTGCCGGAGCCACAGTGGAACGCATGTACCGGACGTTCATACTTACCTCGGACGCGAGGTGACCAAACCGTGCCTGCGGATAGCAAGACGGCCGGCCCCTGAAACCAGGAACCGGCCGTGACCTGCCCACTTCGAGTGGAGGTAAGGGGATTCGAACCCCTGACCTCTTGACTGCCAGTCAAGCGCTCTACCAACTGAGCTATACCCCCGAAGGTCGGCTCAGGTTATCAGCACACCACGAGGGGTCCGAATCGAGCCCCAGGTGGCGACGCCGGG
>CAININ010000314.1 GCA_903849265.1 uncultured Acidimicrobiaceae bacterium | reverse complement strand
CTCGACGGCCAGACACCCGAGGTCACCGGTGCCGACGTGCTGCGTGCCGTGGCGCTCACCCGGCCCTCGGTCAGCACCGGAGCCGCCGAGCAGTTCACCACCGAAGCCGAGCGCTACTCCCGGCTTTAGGATCGAGGGCGAACCCGAGCACCAAGGAGTCCGCCATGCGCTTCACCGACTCACCGAATGCGACGGCCGAGATCCGTGTTGCCGCCGCTCCAGCCACCGTGTGGGATCTAGTCGCCGACATCGCGCTCCCCGCTCGGTTTTCCGATGAGTTCCAAGGCGCCGACTGGGTCGACCCCACCAGTCCGACGGGGGTCGGTGCTCGGTTCCTCGGCAGGAACAAGAACCCATCCATCGGCGAGTGGGAGGTGACGTGCACGGTCATCAGTTGGGATCCGCCGGCCGCCTTCGCCTGGTCGGTGGGCGATCTCGATGCACCGGCAGCGACCTGGGGCTTCGATCTGGAGCCCGACGGCGACGGAACCCGGCTCCGTCAATGGGCGCAGATGGGGCCCGGACCCTCAGGGGTCACGATGCTTATCGGTCGAGACCCCGATGCCGAAGAGATGATCGTCGCCGGCCGCCTCCGGCAGTGGCAGCGGAACATGGACGCTACCGTCGCCGGGATCCGGGCGCTGGCTGAGTCATCACTTCCCCCAGCGCGCTGAACATGCCCGTGGACCTGCGTCGGACACGACCGACTTCAGTCGGCCATCAGCCGCTCCCACGACTCGGCCAAGCGGACGTCATCTCCTTGCACCTCGACGACCTTGCGCCGCGACGACGCACCAGCCGTGATCCGGACCGATCGGCGAGGCACGCCCAGCGCGGCCGCCACCGCCTCGACCACCGCCTGGTTGGCCCGTCCGTCGGTAGCCGGTTCGCGCACACGAACCACCAGCACTCCGTCGTGGCTGTCCCCCACCGATGTGCGGGACGACCGTGGGCGGACGAGCACGGGTCGCTTCACCGGTCCACACTGCCACGACGGCCGGCGAGCAGGTTCGACCCGTGAGCGCCCGTGAGCTGGTCGTGCTCGGTTCGGCCAGTCAGACCCCCACCCGCTACCGCAACCACAACGGGTACCTCCTGCGCTGGGACGGCCGGTCGATCCTCTTCGACCCAGGCGAAGGCACTCAGCGCCAGTTGCTCCTGTCCGGAGCTTCGCCGACCTCTATCGACCACATCTGCATCACTCACTTCCACGGCGACCACTGCCTCGGCCTTCCTGGGATGCTGCAGCGGCTATCGCTCGACCAGGTCGACCACCCCGTCGAGGTGCTCTTTCCGGCCAGCGGCGCCGAGTACTTCGACCGGTTGCGCCATGCCTCGGCATATCAGGACCACCTCGATGTCCGACCGGTGCCCGTCTCTGTTGACGGGACGGCCTCGACGGGTCCGAACTTCACCATCGAGGCGGCCCGGCTCGACCACGAGCCGGAGACGATCGGATGGAGGGTGGTGGAGCCGGATGGCGTGTCGATGCTGCCCGATCGGCTGGATGCGCTCGACGTCTGCGGACCCGACATCGGCCGGATCCACCAGGACGGGGTTCTCGTACGCGACGGAGTGCGGATCGAGCTCGCCCAGGTGTCCGAGTTGCGCCCCGGGCAGTGCATGGCCTTCGTCATGGACACCGGCATCTGCGACAGCGCTGTCGACCTGGCCGCCGGGGCCGATCTGGTGGTGTGCGAGGCGACGTTCGCATCGGCCGACGCCGACCTGGCCCGCCGCTACCACCACCTGACGGCCGCCGACGCCGCTCGGATCGCCCGCGACGCAGGGGCGCGTCGACTGGTCATCACCCACTTCTCCCAGCGGTACCCCGATGTGCGGGTCCTGCTCGATGAGGCGCTTGCCGTGTTCGACGACGTGGTGGCGGCCGAGGACCTATTGCGGGTGCCGGTACCGGAGCGCCGCCGCGTCGCTTCCTCCTAGAGCCCAATCTCTGCGTTCCGCGCTGACGGGTCCCGGGCCGACAGAGCCCTCGAGCAGAAACGACCGCAGCCGATGCGACCTAGGCGTCTTCGCCGAAGTAAGAGTCGCGCAGCTCGCGCTTCAAGATCTTGCCTGAGGCATTGCGAGGCAGCTGCTCGTCGGCAAAGGCGATCCGGCTCGGCACCTTGAACGGCGCCAACGACTCGGCCAGGAAGTCCTTCAGCCCGTCGGCGTCGAGGTCGGCCCCGGGCTGACGCAGGATCACACATCCCACCTCCTCGCCCAGGCGCTCATGGGGCACCCCGAACACGGCTGCTTCATAGACGTCACCATGCTCGTAGATGGCGCTCTCCACCTCGGCGCAGTAGACGTTCTCTCCGGCCCGCAGCACCATGTCCTTGGCCCGGTCCTCGATGTAGAGGAACCCTTCCGCATCGATCCGTCCGAGGTCGCCGGAGGCGAGCCAGCCGTCGACGATGGTCTCGGCGGTTGCTTCCGGCTTGTTCCAGTAGCACCGGATGACGTTCGGGCCACGCATCCAGATCTCGCCCCGGACGTCGGTCGCCACCGCCTTGCCGGATTCGTCTCGGATCTCGATGTCCATGATCGACGTGCGGGCCCGTCCGGTGGAGGTCGGGTGGGCGACGTAGTCGTCCCCGGTGTTCCCCGGTCCATAGGCGTTGGTCTCGGTCATGCCGTAGCCGATGTTGGGACGGCCGCGGGTGAAGCCCTTCTCCACCCGGTCCACCAGCTTGGCCGGGGCCGGGGCACCGCCGCCGCCGATGCTGGCCAGCGACGAGGTGTCGTACTTGGAGAACGACGGGCTCTCGAGCATGTCCCAACTCTGGGTGGGCACTCCGACAAACGTCGTGACCCGCTCGGCCTCGATGAGGCGCAGGGCGGTGTCTGGGTTCCATCGGTGCATCATCACCAGCTTGAACTTCATTCCGAAGCAGGACAGCATCACCGGAACGCACCCGGTCACGTGGAACAGCGGGACGATGAGGATGAAGCACGGGGCGAACCCGCTGCTGGCACCCAACAGGTCCTCGCCCTTGCGTGCCGTCTGGATGGTGGTGCTGCACCAGAACGCCATCAGCCCGTTGACCACTGCCCGATGGGTCGACACCGCACCCTTGGGGAACCCGGTGGTCCCGGACGTGTAGAGGATGGTGGCGTCGTCGTCGGGGTCGACCGCCACCTCCGGCATGGCATCGCCCAGGGTCACCACCTCGTCGTAGCGGCGCACGCCGGTCGGGTTCGGCTCGAGTTGGTCTCCCCGGACCATGAGCATGGGGACGCCGCGCGAGTGCGCCGGCGCATGGGCCCGCTCGATGCGCTCAGGGTCGGCAATCAGGAGGGACAGGCCCGAGTCTTCGATGGCATAGTCCAACTCGGTCTCGGTCCACCAGGCGTTGAGCGAGACGGAGACCGCTCCGACTGACAAGATGGCCGCGAACGAGACGATCCACTCGGGCAGATTGCGCATGGCGATGCCCACCCGGTCGCCCTTGGTGATCCCGTAGGTGTTCACCAATGCGTGGGCCAGGGCGTCCACGTTTCGCATGGTCTCCGCAAAGCTCCACCGCTCGTCCTCGTAGACCAGGAACTCGGCCTCGTCACCTCGCGCTCCGGCGAAGATCTGGCCCAGGTTGGCCGGGGCGTTCTTGAACACCCGGACGTCCTGTCCGGCGACGGGGACGTCGCTCACCTCGAACAGCTGTCCGGGTCCCGTGACCTGCGCCAGGGCCTCTTCGTACGTGAGCGGCACAGCCGCCACCTCCTTCACCGAGCGTGCGTGCCAGCTCCGGTTCGGCTGGCGAGGACAGAAGCCTACGTCGGAGCCGCAGAAGAGACGCACCCCGTGGGTCTGTCCGGTCTCCCACCCGGCTCAGCAGGGGCCCTCGGCTCCGAGCTTTGCTCCGGACCGGTGTTGCGTGGCAGCACTGTCGTCTGGACCTGGAGGGGAGGTGCACTCCTTGGTAGCGAGTTCCACGGAGTACAGCGACTGAACGTGGATCGCACCTGGAAACGGCGGTCACGCGCCGTCAATCTCCGTTGCAAGGTTCTCCGTTGCAAATCGGGTGCAGAGGCGTACCCTGAAATGTACTCGGCGGAGTGGGGGCGGCGTCTCCTGGGCGAAGTCCGACTACTTGCGGGGCCGAGGCGGCGGGCCACGAGGGTCCGGACCAGAAACGCAGGGAGGAAGCATGAAACATACAACTCGGTTACTCCTCGCAGTGACTGTGATCACGGGACTCGCGGTCCCCGTGGGAGCGTTCTCGGGCGGACCAGCGATGGCGGGCCCCCCGGATACGGCGGCCATGGCGTACACGTGCAGCGGTGGTGATTTCGCCACGGGGAACTTCACCAGTATCCCCACGGGGAACTACGCCAGCATCACGGTCACGGGCGCGTGCAACGTCGTGCCCGGTGCTCAGATCAACGTCGTCGGAAGCGTGTCCGTTGCCGCTGGGGCGGTGCTCGACGCGCAGAGTGCACCGTCGACGATCACCGTCGGGCGCAACGTCACCGCGGCCAAGGGCGCGCTCCTGGGCCTGGGCTGCCTGCCCAACCCGCCGGGGCACACGACGGGACATCCGTGCGTCGATGCAAGCGGCAACCCGACATCCGGGCACTCCGACATCACCGTTGACGGGAACGTCATCGCCTGGGGCGCGGACACCGTCCTGCTGAACGGAATCACGGTGGAGGGGAATGTGGCGCTGATCGGCGGAGGAGGTGCGATTCCCTGGTCGATCAAGACCAACACGATCGGTGGCAACCTCCTGGTAACCGGGGTGACGCCCGACTGGCTCGGCGTGATCGTCAACAAGGTCGCTGGCAACGTGATCCTGATCAACGTCCACATCACCGACGGGCTCCCCCCGAGCAACGACCCGAACCCGACCATCTTCGTCGCCCGCAACCAGGTAGGGCAGAACCTGATCTGCTTTGGGCTCGGCCCAGCCGTGGCCGGAGGCTTCCCTGGTGAGGTCAACGTCGTCGGCGGCCACGCGCTCGGTCAGTGCGCAAATCTGCAGCCCGTGTAGCAGTCGGACCTACCGCGCTCACACGGCGCCCGACCCGCTGCATCTGGGTCGGGGAGCACGATGTGCGGCAGCGCACCCGGGGGCGGGGCTTCGCCCCCGCCCTCGGGTGGTCGGTGACGGCGCAGAGTCAGACGCCTTGATGTGACCACACCGCCGTTGGCGGTCTCCCTCGTTCCCTCGACCTCCTTCCCCCGATCAGAAAGGGGCGTCAGCCAGCTGGCGACTCCACCGGGCTCTCGTGCACCACCGGAACGTCGAAAGCGGCCCGGCGACTCGCTCGGCGAAGGGCTCCGAGGACCGGCCGCCCGAGCACCAGCACGAGCAGTGCATTGGTGCAGGCCCGGGGGATGTCGAAACCAAGTGATGTCGTGAGATCGAAGAAGAAGAAGCTGTGCAGGTTGTGGAGGAGTCCGGCTCCGGGGACGAACGAGAACGCGGTCGCCGTCCCGGCCCCGAAGGGCCAGAACCAGAGGTTGAGGAGCGAGCCGTAGAGGATCCCGGCTGCAGCGGCAGAGGCGGCCAGCAGCCCCAGCTCGGCCTTGCCCCGGGCCGGCGGAAGGCAGCCAGCACCGAACCCGATCCAGGCAGCGCCGAACATCTGGAAGGGCAGCCACGGCCCGACTCCACCGGTGATCAGGGCCGACACCACGATCGTCACGGCCCCCAAGACGAACCCGAACCCGCGTCCGAGCACCCGCCCAGCCGGTATCAACAAGAAGAACACGGGTTCGAACCCGGCCACTCCGGGACTCGGCACCCGCAGTGCTGCACCGCAGGCCGCCAGGATCCCGAGCAGGGCGATCGCCTTGGCATCGAGGGAACCTTCGGCCAGCTCGCTCAGCACCACGGCGAGCAGCAGGGGCAGCACCACGAGGAAGATCCACGGGGCGTCCGACGAGTGGGAGAAGGCCGTAGCCGACGTTCCATGGATCAGCAGCGGCCAGCAGAAGCCGGCCACTCCGACCACGGTCGTGACGGCGAGCAGCACCGACGCCTTAGGACGAAGACGTACGGCGGTGACACTGCCGGCGCGATCAGCCACGTACCGGCTCCTCGAGCAAGGCGGTGCGCACCTCGTCGACCGTGAGCCACGCATCGGGAGCGAGCACTTTGGCCACCTGAGGGGCGAAGACCGGCGAGTGGCAGACCACATCGCGAGCAGGACCGTCGCCTACGACCTCCCCTTCGGCCAGCACGATGGCCCGGGTGGCCACCTGGGCCACGAGTTCGACGTCGTGCGTCGCCATGAGCACGCAGTGGCCCTCTGCTGCCAGCTCGGCCAAGAGACGGACCAGGCGGGCCTTTCCGGGGTAGTCGAGCCCACGGGTCGGCTCGTCGAGCAGGAGGAGCGGAGGCGCGGGCGCCAGCACGATGGCCAGCGCCAGAGCCAGCCGCTGCCCTTCGGACAGGTCACGGGGGTGCCGGTCGGGAGGAAGGCCGGGCAGGATCCGCTCAAGGACCGAGGCAGTGGTTCCAGGAGGGAGCGACGTGTCGTGATCGGCGCTGGCGCATTCGTCGGCGACAGTCTCGCCATAGAGCAGGATCCCGGCGTCCTGGGGCACCAGGCCCACACGGGTCACCAGATCACGAGGGGCCAGCCCTGCCGGATCAGCGCCGACGACCTCCACCGTGCCCGCCGTGGGGCGCCGCACACCGGCCAGCTGCGACAACAGTGTCGACTTGCCCGACCCGTTGCGGCCCATGACGGCCACGATCTCGCCGGCATGGAAGGCCAGGTCCACTCCGTCGAGTGCCGTCACCTCTTCGTAGCGGACCGAGACCTTGGCCAGCGAGCCCAGGCGGGCACCGGATGCGATGGGCGGCGCGGAGGTGGGCTGTCTGCCCTCGAGACGGATGCGGAGCGGTCCGACCTGGCGTCGAGCATCGCGTACCGACAGGGGAAGCGGATCCCATCCGGCCAAGCGGCCGAGGTCGATGAGTGGCGGGGACACCGGTGAATCGGTCATCACTTCGGCCACCGGCCCCACTACCAACGGCAGTCCGTTCCCAGGCACCAGCACCATGGTGTCAGCGAAGGGCAGGACTCGCTCGAGGCGGTGCTCGGCGAGCAGCACGGTCAGACCGAGGTCGTGGACCAACCGGGTGAGCGAGGCCAGCACCTCCTCGGCCGCAGCCGGGTCGAGGGCCGAAGTCGGCTCGTCGAGCACCAGCACCCGGGGTGCGGCGGTGAGCACCGCCCCGATAGCGACCCGCTGCTGCTGGCCGCCCGAGAGCGTCGAGAGCGGGCGGTCGCGCAGTTCGTGCAGACCGAGCAGGTCGAGTGTGTCCTCGACCCGGCGCCGCATCACTGCAGGAGCCAGACCGAGGTTCTCCATCGTGTAGGCCAGCTCGTCTTCGACGGCATCGGTCACGAACGTGGCGGCGGGGTTCTGTCCCACCACGCCGACCACGTCGGCCAGCTCGCGGGGCGGGAAGTCCCGGGTAGACCGCCCGTCGACACACACCTCGCCGGACAGCCGACCCCCTGTGAAGTGAGGCACGAGCCCGTTGACCGCTCGCAGAAGGGTGGTCTTGCCCGAGCCGGTCGGCCCCACCACCACGCACAGCTCTCCCTCGCCGACCGTGAGGTCGACCCGGTCCAGGGTCCGGCGGTCGGCACCGTCATAGGTGAAGGAGACGTCAGTGAACCGGATCATGCGACGCGATCCCCGGGAAAGACGGTCGGTGTGGTCAGCGACGCGGCGGCCCCTGTGCCGCGCTCCAGGTCTGTCCCCGTGACCACCGGATTCACTGTGTCAGGGACGGGACCTAGATCCACGCCAGCCGAGGTTCGTCGAGGGCGTGCCTCGACGGGACCCGCGCGACGTTCCACGGGGGCCACCCACGCCGGCGCCAGTCCGACAAGGATCCCCACCGCGGCCAGCACCGGAAGCGTGGGCGCGGTGAGCGGATACACCGAGAACTGCAGCCCGGGTGCGCCGAGCAGCGAGGCGGCCACCATGCCTCCCACCACGACGACGCCCGAGGCCGCCACCAGCCACTCCGGTGTGCGCCACAGGTCCGGTCGGTATCGGGTCCGGTTAGTGCGCCGACCCCCAGCCGCCAGCCCGACTCCCACCAGCACTGCGCCGAGTGCCACGAACGGCACTCCGCCGCCCGGCAGCGATCCGGCCACCAGCACGCCATAGATGCCGCCCACGATCAAGAGAATGCCAGCGGCGGTGCCCCCGGTCGCCCACCGCCGCGCCCCCCGCGTCACCGGTACCCTGCGGCCATAGCCACGGGCGTCCATCGACGACGCCAGCTGCAACGACCGGTCGAACGCGCTCTCGAGCACGGGGACGGCCATGCCCCGCAGGCCGGCAATCCCTCGGACCGGGCGGCCACGAAGCCGGCGGGCATCCCGGACGTCGCCGATCGCCACAACGAGCTCCGGGGCGAAGGCCAGGGACACGGTGATGGCCACCCCCGCCTCGTACAGCACGGCGGGCAGGCAACGAAGCAGCCGATACGGGCTGGCCAGCGAGTTGGCCGCCCCGAAGCAGACCAGGACGACGGCCAGGCGCAGCCCCTGCACGGCCGCCCCCAGCAGGGCCTCGGACGTGACCGGGCCTCCGATGCTGACACCGGCAGCCCATGACGGCAGCGGCACCTGCGGCAACGTGAACAGCACGTGCCCGGGAAGCCGGTTGCCGAACACGATCACCAGCAGGACCCGGAGCGCGATCACGATGATGCCGAGTCGGATGAAGACGACGATCGACCTCGACCACGCTGCCGAGGTCCTCCGAGCGGAGACGACGAACGCGGCCACACTGGCGATCAGAAGCAGGAGGATCGGATTGGTGGTGCGCGACGCTGCTGCGGCCATGCACGCTGCCCACAGCCACCAGGCCCCGGGATGCAGGCCTCGGCGACCCGAGGATGGCGCGGCCGGACGCGTCATGGGCAGGGGAACCTCATGGCGTGCGGGGACGGCGACGCCACCGCAAGAGTGCGGCAGTAGCCAGAGCCGCCACGAGCAGTCCCCCGATGATCAGCGGGTCGGGCCCTGCACCAACGGCACGCTTGGTGATCGAGGCAGTACCGGTCACCGGGTCCGCCGGCACGCTCACGTCAGGAATGGACTGCGCTGATTCCGATGGGTAGGTCGAGGTGGTCGTGGACGGAAACGTCGTTGTGGCTACCGCCCCCTTGGGCGCAGGCGCTGCGGCACCAGGCGCGCTGGCCTTCTTCGCTCGGTTGGTATGCGCTTTGTGGACGACGGCTCCGCCCGCCGCAGCCCCTCCGCCCGCCGCAGCCCCGCCCGCTGCTTGTGCACCCCCTCCGCCCTTGCCGGCCGGCCTGGTGGTGGTCGAGGTCGTCGACGTCGGAGTCGTCGAGCACAGGGTCGAGTGATCAGGGGTAGCACGAGGCGGGGGGTCGTTCGGATGACCGGTCCCTGGATCCTGGAACCGCCATCCTTCGACATCGCCTTGGGTCACCGTACCGAAGGCGCCGGCGCTGGCGTACGTCCAGCCTGTCGCCCCACCGGTGTAGTACGACCAGTAGATGTAGCTGTTCCCCACCACCTGGCCGCAGCCCGACGTCGGCACTCCGCCGATGGAGCAGAGCAGGCCGCTGGTGGCATAGGTGGGAAGCGCCAGATTCTGCTGAGACGCGAAGGCGGCGAGTGCGTCGTACCGGGAGTCCGAGGCCGGCACGGCGATGCATCCCACGACCTCCTTCGACGAGGCGCCCCCGAAGTCGAGGACGAACGCCACGGTGACCTGACCGGCGGCTCCGGCCACATCAGCGAAGGGACGCAGAGCGAAGGGTCCGGCCAGCGCCAGCGCTGCGGTTCCTGCCGCCACCACGAGGGCACCGCGGCCGAGTCGGCGCCAGATCGAGACTGTCCGCCGCCTGCCGTCGATGTCCTGGCGCGCCGGTCCGCTTTCAGCGACAACCGAAGTGCGGCGGCGGGTGGGGGACATGGGACCTACTCACTTCCGGGCCACGCCCCGGAACCACCGGGAAGCGGAACGCTCCTCGATGACCGAGTCCGTGCCGTTGATCTCGACGGGCGGGACTCATCAAACTCCAGGGCGGCATCCCGACTCGCTGCACCACCACCTGAAGAGTGTGGGGTGCCGCCTACGGTTGCGGACCAGCGCCGGAATCTGACCGGCTTCCCCGCCCGGGGCTTCATGTTTCGCCTCCAACCCTAGCAGTCCACCTCCGTCAGATCCGGGGCACCGTCCTGGGCCGGCGACGCCTCGCAGGACGGACTACTGCAGCTCAGCCGATCGGTCCGGCCAGCCAGCCGGTGGCCGCCTCCCTGACGCAGGCCAGGGTGTCCCCCAGCGCCCGCTCCGCCCCGAACCGCTCGGTCAACGACAGCACCGTGCACCCCGCGCCGACAGCCTCAGCGGTCGCATCGGACGTCGTCTGGCCGGCAACGACCAGTGTGGCGAGCCCCAGGTTGCGGGCATCGGCGACCACTCCGCCGACCACCTTTCCGGCGAACGACCCGGCATCGAGCCTGCCCTCCCCCGTCACCACCCGGTCCGCATCGGCCATGGCTTCGGTCAACCCCACCAGTTCGGCGACGAACCGGTAGCCGGATCGGAGCTGGCCTCCCAACATCACCACCGCCCCTCCCATGCCACCGGCCGCCCCGCCGCCAGCGATGGTCGAGATATCAATGCCACGCGAGTCCCTCCAGTTGTCGGCCTGCAGGCGGAGGCGCTGCGTCAGTACGTCCACCTGCTCTGGCCCCGCTCCTTTCTGCGGGCCGAACAGGGCGGCCGCGTCGGCAAAGGGAACGTCTACGTCGTACGCACCCATCAAGGTCGTGCCCTGCAGCCCCCCTGCCTCCTCGACCGCCTCCAATGCGGCCCGCCCGCCGTCGGTGGTGGCAGAGCCTCCGAGGCCAAGGACGACACTCCCTTCAGGACCCACGAGCCGAGCAGCCGCGATGAGCAGTTCACCGGTCCCCCGAGACGTAGCTCCCACCGGATCGTTCGCCGACGGGCCGCCGGCGAGTGTCAATCCTGAGGCCCTCGCCATCTCCACCACGGCCATCCGGCCGCCATGGCGCCACTGCGCGTCGATGGGCGCCCCGTCCGGGCCCGTCACCGTGGTGACAACCACATGTGGGCAGATCGGTGCACAGGCGTCGAGGAACCCCTCGCCGCCATCGGACATCGCCAACGGCACGGCGTCCCATCCGAGGCTCGATGCAGCCGCGGCAATCGCACTCGCCACCTCGCCGGCGGTGGCGGTCCCCCGGAACTTGTCGGGAGCGATGACGACACGCGGCGGACGTCGGCTGTTTCGCTGGCGGCCGACGCCCCCGATCTTCTCGGTGTGGATCGTCACGTCCGAGGCGTCCCTCGTCGTTGGCCGCGCATGAAGGCATCATCGCGTCGGACCCCGTGGAGCGCCATTGCCATCGGCTTTCGCAGGGCTGAAGAGCAGGTCCACCCCCAGCCAACCCGGTAGGGTCTGAGCCGATGTCGTCCGCAACGCCCGAACCGGGCGATCTCCAAGTGCACCATGATCCCGTGGTCGACTCCGCACTCCCCCTGACCATGCGCCACGCGCTTCGGGCCGAGGTGCACCGGGTCACACGCCCCCCGTTCGAGACGCTCCTGACCGTCGCCATCAACGGCGCCCTGATGAGTTCGATGTGGTTCTTCCTTCCGACCGACCTGGTGGATCAGGTCTTCTCTTTGCACGGGAGCCTGGCCTTCGCTTTCGTGCTTTCCAGCTGGATGTTCTCCGACGTCCCGGCCACCAACGTCCTCGGATCCGACGCCATCCGGGTGCTGGGGGCGATCGACCAGCCCGTGGTCCTGCGCCGGATGCTGATGGCCAAGAGCACTGTGCTCTGGTGCATCGTTGCTCCGGTGTGCATGCTGATCTCGGTCATCATGGGTTCGGGGTCGTCGGACAAGGTCGTCGCCCTCTACTCTGCGATCGCCATCGGTGTCATCCCCTTCGGCGTGCTGTCGATTTCGGCCTGGGTCGGGATCCGCTTCCCTTACCACCCATCCCCCATTCGCTTCCGGTTGCAGGAACGGCGGAACTGGAAGCCCATGCTCGTGCGCTGGGGCACCCTGGTCCTGCTCCCCTACGCCGTCGTGCCCGCGCTGACCGGACTCTTCCTGGCCCCCTCGTTGCTCATCTGGGGACTCACCTCGAGCGCAGGCCTCTCCAAGAAGCTTCCGGACAACAATGTCGGCCTCGGGATCGCCCTAGCCTGCGCAATCTCCATTGCCGCCACCTACTTCGGGCATCGCTACTCCCTCCGGATGATCGCGCAGCGGCGGGACAAGCTCGTGGCCTACCTGTCCGACCCCCTGTTGGGCTGAGGCTCGGATGCACGCAGCAGGGCCGCAGGGTCCGTGCCGGGGATCTCGCAGCCTGACAGGCTGACCGGATGGCCACGGCATCGATTCAAGGCATCGGCGAAGTCGAACGCAAAGAGCTCGTCGCTGCTGGGCTGCGGGCTGCGGTCAGCACCGGCGTCCTGATCGCCACGTACTACCTGGTCCCGGTCGGGACTAGGCACCACGTGCACGGCATCGGCTACGACATCGGGGTCGCCGTGCGCATCAGCGTCGCCGCCGCCATCTTCATCACCGTGCTCACACTGGAGATTCGGGCCATCACCCGGGCCAAGCACCCGATGCTGCGAGCTGGTGTCGCCATGGCCGTGGTCATCCCGCTCTTCTTGCTCTTCTTCGCGTGGACCTATGTGACGATGTCCAGCTCCAACTCAGGAGCCTTCGTCGGCGGACCGCTGGACAAGACCGGTGGGCTCTACTTCGCCGTCACCGTGTTCGCCACGGTCGGCTTCGGAGACATCACGCCGCACACCAATCTGGCCCGGCTGCTCGTCACCTTCCAGATGCTGGCTGACCTCGCGGTGATCGCCGTGGTCATCCGCCTGATCATCGGCGCGGCCAAGGAGAGCACGGATGCCCTGGGTAAGGGCGTACCCGACGACGGGCCGACCGCGGTCGAAGGTCCTCCAACCACCTGAACGAGCGGACCGAGGGGAGCCGGGCGCTCACCCGGTGCCCTCCGGCCGCTCCGGCCGCTCCGGCCGCTCAGGCCGCTCCGTGCCAAGATTCCGGCATGCTGACCAACCGCGTCACCGAGCTCCTCGGAATCGACATCCCCATTATTCAGGCCCCCATGGGCTGGATCGCCCGCTCACCCTTGGCCTCCGCCGTGTCGAACGCCGGAGCCATGGGGATCATCGAGACCTCCTCGGGCGAGCTCGACGTCATCCGCGAAGAGATCGCCAAGATGAAGGATCTGACGGACAAGCCCTTCGGCGTCAACATCGCCCAGGCGTTCGTGGCCGACCCGACCGTCATCATCGACTTCGTGATCGCCCAGGGGGTTCGCTTCGTGTCGACCTCGGCCGGCAGTCCGACCAAGTACACCGCCCAGCTGAAGGATGCGGGGCTCACCGTCTTTCATGTGGTGCCCACTCTGCGGGCAGCAGCCAAGGCCGTGGAGGCCGGGGTCGATGGCCTCATCGTCGAAGGGGGCGAGGGCGGCGGGTTCAAGAACCCCCGGCCGGTGTCGACCATGGTGCTCCTCCCGATGGTCACCCAAGAGTTCGACGTGCCAGTCATCGCGGCCGGCGGGTTCCTCGATGGCCCCACCATGGCCGCCGCCTTGGCGCTCGGGGCAGAAGGCATCCAGCTCGGCACGGTCATGGTCACCGCCGCCGAGTCACCGATCCACCCCAACTGGAAGCAAGCCATCTTCGACGCGGCCGAGACCGACACGGTGTTCCTCAACAGTCACGCATCCCCGGCACTACGCGCGCTGCGGACCGAACGGACGTCCGCGCTCGAGTTCGACAGCGAGCGCAACGCCATGTCGGCCTTCGGCAATGTGACCGATCTCTACTTCGGTGGCGACCTCGAAGCAGGCATCGCCCTGTCCGGCCAGGTCGCCGGTCGCATCCACGAGAGCAGGCCCGTGGCCGACATCATCTCCAGCTGTGCCGAAGGGTGCGAGGCGACACTCGCCGCACTTGCCGCCCGCTACCTTCCGGCCTGAGCACACGCGCCTGCCGTTCTGCCTGCGGCATCCGAGGCGAATGGTTCGCCCGGTTCACCCCCCGTGGCAGACCTTGGCCTTGCGCCCGCTCCCGCACGGGCACGGGTCGTTGCGGGCGGCCGCGGCAAAGATCCCACGGATCTCATCGGCGTAGCGACCCCCCTTCACCAGGTCGGCCATCAATCGCATGGGCCCGTCGATGTGGGTGAAAAAGGACAGGTAGCCGGCGCACAGGTAGTTGAGCCCGGACTCCCCGTCTGCCGTCGTGGTGAACCGGTTCCGGGGACACTCACCGTTACAGGCGAAGCGCACCGAGCAGTCGACGCACTGGCGAGGCAGCGTGTCGGCCTTGGCTTGGCCGAAGGCACGCTGTTTCGCTGACGTCACCAGCTCGACCATCGTCGTCGTGGTGATGTTGCCGAGGAGATGGGCGGGCTCGACGAAGTGGTCGCACGAGTAGAGATCGCCGTTGTGCTCGAGAGCCAGCGCATCCCCGCAGGTCGGAGCAAAGATGCAAAGCGTCGCCGGGAGGTCGCACCACGAAGCCAGGGCGGCGTCGAACATCTGAACGAAGACCGTGCCTACGTCGCGCACGACCCACTCGTCGAACACCGCCTGCAGAAACGTGCCCCACGCAACCGGATCGACGGACCGATCGGTGACGGTGTCCCCTTCTTGGAACCCCGTTTCGTTTTCGCGCTCCACGATGGGGATGAACTGGATGAACCTGATCCCGAGGTCGTCCCGGAAATACCGGTAGACATCCAACGGGCGGTCCTGGTTGGCGGCGTGGACCGTGCACAGGACGTTGACATCGACGTCGTGGGCGGCAAGCCGCGCCAGACCTGCCAGCACCCTGTCCGACGTCGGTCCGCCCCGCTTGTCCACCCGGTAGCGGTCGTGGAGGTCCGGTGGGCCGTCGATGCTGATGCCCACCAAGAACTTGTGGCGGGCCAACAGCTCGCACCATTCGTCGGTCAGCAGCGTCCCGTTGGTCTGGATCGTGTGCTGCAGGTGCTGTCCCGGTCGGCGGATCGACTCGGCCGTCTCGATGGCCCGGCGAAAGAAGTCGACGCCCATCAGGGTCGGCTCGCCGCCCTGCCAGGCCACGGTTACCTCGCCGTCGGGCTGGGATCCGATGTACTGGCGCAGGTACTCGGCCAGCAGGTCGTCGGACATGCGGAAGCGGTCGCCAGGGTAGAGGGCCTCTTTGGACAAGAAGAAGCAGTATTCGCAGTCGAGGTTGCAGATGGGGCCCGTCGGCTTGGCCAGGACGTGGAACGGGATACGCAGCGTCGAAGGCGGTCCGCGATGCTCGGTCGGCCCCGGACCCAGGCGGGTCGGCCCCATGCCGATGGGTGTGGCCTTCACGTCGAGCCGATCAGGCACCGACGTGCGCCCGGATCACGGCGAGGACGTCATCGGCTGCGTCGATCTGCACGAAGTGCCCGGCGCCCTCGATCCGGTCCAGAGTCGCACCCGGGATCTCGGCTGCCCACTGCTCGGCCCATGCCCACGTGAAGATGGGGTCGGCATCGGCAAAGGCGACATGGACGGGCAGCGTCGCCTCTCGCAACTGGGCCCGTGCCTCGGCCTGCACGGCTCCGTCGCCCAGTTCGGGCTCGCCGAAGGGGATGCAGACCGGGAAACGGCGTGCCCCGGCCTTGGCCGTCACGTCCGGGAACGGCGCATCGAAGGCTCTGGTCAGCAGATCTCCATCGTGGCCCGGCCGCACCATGGCCGAGGCGACGATGACTCCTACCGGCATGTCGCCGCCGAGCTGGTCGGGGTCGGTGGCCAGTGCCCGCCACATCCGCACGCCGTCGGAGTACTCGAACGTATCGTCGTGGAGCCAGGTGTTGAGGATGAACAGACGCTGGTAGCGGGCGAGGTCGCGCACTGCCGTGCACAGCCCGATGGGGCCGCCCCAGTCCTGAACGACGAGATTGATATCGCCGAGGTCGAGGGCGCCGATGAAGTGCTCGAGGGCGGCCCGATGGCGGGCGATCGTGTACCACTCGTCGTCGATCGGCTTGTCGGAACGCCCGAAGCCGAAGTGGTCCGGCGCCACGACCCGGAACCCCAGGTCGACCAGAGGCTGGATCATGTCCCGGTAGAGGTAGGACCAGGTCGGCTCCCCGTGCAAGAGCAGGAACGTCCCCCGCTCGGCGCCGGTCGGACGCTCGTCCACATAATGCTGGCGGAGCCCGTCGGGATGGGTGAGATAGTGCGGGGCGAACGACCACCCCAGGTTGTCGAACCGCTCGTCGGGGGTGCGCACTGCGTCGATCATCGGAATCCTCTCGGGTGGACTGGCGGACCAAGGGCGTCGCCCTGGTCCGGTCAGGTCGCGGTCGTCGGCGGTATGGGCCAAACTAGCGACCAATCGGCACGCTCACCCTGCGTCCGCCCTCGACCCACCGACGTCCGGCAACCGGAACGTGCGGGGAAGGATCACCATGGAGCCAGACGCCCTTCCGACCATCTCGTACGGGACCATCGACGAGCAGTACGCCGCCCACCTGGGCTCCTTCGCCCCCGAAGACGATCAGCCGCTCTGGATGGTCAATCTGATGCGCTATCGGGGCAAGGCCGAATATGCCGACGGGCGGGCCACGGACCTGACCGGACGCCAGGCCGACGATGCCTACTTCCCCTACCGCCAGTTCCGCACCGTCGGCGCCGAGCTGGTCTTCGTGGCCGACGTAGAGGAGCAGCTGGTTGGCGACGATCAGCTGTGGGAGCGGATCGCCGTGGTGCGCTACCCGTCGCGCCAGGCGTTCCACGACATGCAGGACCTGCCGGACTACGTCCAGCTGCACGAGCACAAGGACGCCGGCATGGCCTCTACCTTCGTGATCGGCTGCCTGCCGATGCCGTGGCCCGACCTGCCCGACGACGCGCCGACGCTCGACTCGGTGCCGTTCCCCTCGACCCCCGAAGACGGCCCGGTGGTGATCATGCACGTGCTCAAGTTCAACGACGGCGGAGCCATCGAGGACATGAACGTCTACCAGGACGCCGCCGGACGGGTCGCGCTGCCGCAAGGCGTGCGCATCGGTGCCTGGCTCGAGGTCGAGGGCACCATCGTCGGGGATGGTCGGGGCTGGGATCAGGTCCGGTTCAACGTGTTCCCGTCACGAGCCGCATTCATGGCCGTGGCCATGGACCCAGACCGGCTCGCCGCCCAAGCCGACAACCGGGAGCCGGCCATCGCCGACACCTACACGGTGATGATGCGGCCCATGCTCGACCGGCTGGGCGAGTCGATCAGCGACTGACCTGACCTGCCTCGCACGACCGCACGACCGCAGAACTCGACGCCGAAGAGGAGACCCATGCAGCCATCCCCCGCCATCCGATTCATCCTCACCATGCAGGTCCACGACATCCCAGGATTCAAAGATGCCGTCACCAAGGCCGTAGCCATCAGCAGGTCAGAGCCGGGAACCCTCCACTACGACTGGTTCTTGAACGAAGAGACCGGGGATGCCCGCCTGGTCGAAGCGTACGACTCGGTCTCTGCCGTGATCGCCCACTCCCAAGGCGCAGTCTTCACCGAGGTGGGCCCCGAGATGATGGCGACCTGCACCTTCGCATCCATGGACGCGTTCGGAGACACCGGCAAGCTGGGTGAAGCCGCCCAGTTCTGGCCCTCCACCTACTGGGGAACGGCCTTCGCCGCACTGACTGACTGATCCACGTTTCCGCGGTGCGCGCCTGTCCCGATGGACAGACGTGCACCGCTGACGGGACTGATCAGGAGGCGTACTTACCGAGCTCCGCCCGGGACAGCTGACGACGGTGGACCTCGTCGGGTCCGTCGGCGAAGCGAAGTGTGCGCAGGCCGGCATACATGCGAGCCAGCGGAAAGTCGTCGGACACGCCGGCGCCGCCGTGGGCCTGGATTGCTCGGTCCACTACCCGCAGCGCCATGTTGGGTGCCACCACCTTGATGGCAGAGATCTCTGTGGCCGCACCCTTGTGACCGACCGTGTCCATCAGATAGGCAGCCTTGAGGGTGAGGAGCCGAGCCTGCTCGATCTCGATCCGTGAGTCGGCGATCCACTCGCGGATGACCCCCTGGGCGGCCAGCGGCTTGCCGAACGCCTCTCGGGTGAGCACCCGACGGCACATCAGCTCCAACGCCCGCTCTGCCATGCCGATGCAGCGCATGCAGTGGTGGATGCGGCCTGGCCCGAGTCGAGCCTGGGCGATAGCGAATCCCATGCCCTCTTCGGCGATGAGGTTGGTGGCTGGCACCCGGACGTCTTCGAAGTTCAGCTCGCAGTGGCCTTCCCGGTCGATGTACCCGAAGACCGGCAGGTTGCGCACGATGGTCAGACCGGGTGTACCCCGGGGAACCAGAATCATCGACTGCTGCTGGTGGCGGGCGGCCGCGGGGTCGGTCTTGCCCATGACGATGAAGATCTCGCACCGCTCGGATGCGGCCCCAGAGATCCACCACTTCCGTCCGTTGAGGACGTACTCGTCGCCGTCACGGCGGATCGAGAGCTGGATGTTGGTGGCGTCCGAAGAGGCGACATCGGGCTCGGTCATGGCGAAGGCCGAACGGATCCGGCCCTCGAGCAGCGGCACGAGCCACTGCTCTTTCTGCTCGTCGGTCCCGAACAGTGACAAGACTTCCATGTTGCCGGTGTCGGGAGCGGAGCAGTTCATGGCCTCTGAGGCCAGGTGGCTACGTCCGGCCAGCTCGGCCAGGTACGCGTAGTCCAGGTTGGGCACCGGGTCCGGCGTCCACGGCGTGACGTGCGGCATGAAGAGGTTCCACAGTCCCCGTTCCCGGGCCTCGGACTTCAGGTCTTCGATGACGTGAGGGTGGAAGTGCGGGTCACCCGAGGCACGCATCTGCTCCTCGTAGAGCGGCTCGGCCGGGATAACGACCTCGTCGAGAAACTCGACAACACGCTGGCGGAGGTCCACTCCACGGGGGCTCGGCTCGAAACTCATGGCTCACTCCTCTGTCGGTCGAATGGGTGACGGACGGCTGGCTGCCTGCGATGGACCCGAAACGAGCCAGCACAGGTCGACAGCGGAAGTCCGGCGTCGTCCGAGGGTAGCCAACCTGGACGGGTAGGTGGCGCACGCCGCGCGGTGCGCCAGGGGTTGCAGGGGGAAAGGACCTACCGCACCCGGGGTGGCCGCCACCACGGAACGTGAATAGCAATGGCGATTGCTCTTACTCACAGTGTGAAAAGACAAGAAATAGCAGGGACCAAAGTCCCCATTGCACCAGATGCCATCAAGGTCGCCCCGAGCGTGCCCGACATGTTCGTCAGGGCACACCAGCACCCACACAGCACCAGCACAGCACCTGAACAGCACCAACAGCACCCACAGCACCCACAGCACCCACAGCACCCACAACCAACCTAAGGAGACTCACATGAACCGCTTCATGAACAAGAAGGTGGTCGCCGTTGCGCTCACCGCCGGACTCGTATTCGGGTCGAGCGGCGTCGCCGTGGCCTACTTCACATCGAACGGATCCGGCTCCGGGACGGCCACGGT
>CAININ010000313.1 GCA_903849265.1 uncultured Acidimicrobiaceae bacterium | reverse complement strand
GCTGGTGAAGGTCCAGGTCGGATGGTTCTCGACATCGAAGAAGTCGTTCGCCCGCAGGTGGTTGTCACGGTTCTCGTCGTGGGTGTCCACGCTTGCGGACTGAATGGTTACCGACACCGTGGAGTCGGTCGGGTCCTCGGCGATGTGCAACGTACCTTCGAAGTCTGTGAACCCGCCACGGACCTTGGACACGGCCATGTGCCGCACGGCGAATCCGAGCCGAGTGTGGCTCACGTCGATGGCGTAGGTGCCGACGGCCGGATATTCGGTTCCGTCAACGGTTCTGCTGGTAGTGGTATCTGCCATGTCTGCTCCTTGGAGTTGCCGCCACGGTCCCATCAGGGGAACTAAGCGGGCGTGACTTGTTTGCAATTACAACTATATCACATCTTGTTGTACTCGCAACTACATGCGCGATTGGATAGCATGGGTGAATGGTCAGCAACCTGGAATCGAATGGTGCAGAGGATCGGCTCACCACGATCGGGTTGCTGTTCGAGTCGGCTGCTGGTCTGCGACGCCTGTTCCACAGTCAGTTCGACGTGTCGGGAAACGTTGCGAGCCAGTCGTTCGACATCCTGATCCGTCTGGCTCGCAGCGACGATGGTGAGCTCCGCATGAGCGAACTCGCCGCCCAGGCCTCGCTTACCCCGAGCGGACTGACCCGAGCGGTCGACCGCATCCAAGACCAGGGTCTGGTGTCCCGGCGCATCTGCCCCGAAGACCGACGAGGCTCGTTCGCCCGCCTTACTCCGGCCGGCAGAGAGCTCATGGATGCTGCCATTCCCGACCATGTCGCCCACATCGACGGCATCCTCGACCAACTGTTCACCACCGAAGAAGAGGTCCAGTTGACCGCCATGCTCCGCAAGCTGCGCGACTACGCCCTCGAGCAGAACGGAACTGCCGGCTGCAGCACCGGCGATGACACGGCGCCCTGCCCGGGCGACTGACCCCGGGCTAGCCCAGCGCGAGCGAGGCGGCCCGGACGCGGGTGTCGTCGAGGTTGCCCTCAGGTGACTCCCCCGCTGACGCGCCAGCCATCGGGTCGACCCACAGCCACCGCGTGAGCGCTGCGGTCCGTCCGGTCGCCGGAGGCCATGAGGCCCCGACCACAGGCTCCGCCACCATCGTTTCGAGCGCAGAGCCGATGCCATCCGGATAGCGGACGATCAACGCTGCACGCTGATCGGCCGAGAACTCACGGCCGCGACCGACCAGTGCGTGGACCGCCTCCGTGCCGACCGGAGTCCCACGAACCATGGCCCAAGGCGTGGCGACGAGCACGGCAACTGCCGACACGACGGTGTCTTGACGCTTGATATGGACCAGCTCGTGGGCCAGCACACCTTCGAGCTCCACCAATCCGAGTGCACGCTCGAGTCCGGTGGTCACCACCAACGTGGCCGACTTCGGGTCCCGGCCGACGGCGATGGCGTTCGGCACCTCGCTGGTCACGACGGCGATGGCGGGCCGATCGAGGCCCATGGTTGCGCAGAGCCCGTCCACCAAGTTGTGCAGACGCGGCCGGTCGTCCTCGTTGCTCGGACTGGCGCCCAGCGCCGACAGCACGATCCGAGGGGCACTTGTCCAGATCCAAGCCGCCACGCCGCCCGTCACGACAACGAGCGCCAAGAGCCCGATGAGGGGCAGCCCCACGATGACGAGCACGATGGCCAGCACGAACCCGAGAACTCCGCCGGGCACGAGGCAGAGCAGCAGTGCCCGGCGTCGGTTGGTCTTGGCTGCAGCTTCCTCGGCGATGTCCGCGGTCCGGTCCGCACGCACCGCGGGGGTCGGCGGACTTGCCGATTCGACACGATCGCTGCCGGTTCGCCCGGAGCCGGACCTTTGGCCCTGGCGTCCCTGACCTTGTCCCTGGCGGCCCTGGCCCTGGCCTTTGCGCCCCTGGCCCTGCCCCTGGCCCTGGCCCTGGCGCCCGCCGCTCTGGCCTGACGGGCGTCGATTGCCCGACGACGAGCGGTTCCGCCCACCGCCTTGGCCTCCACCGCCTTGGCCTCCCCCGCCTTGGCCTCCCCCGCTGTTGGCGCCGCGAGACTGGCCCGACCGGTTGCCGCCCGAGCTGTTCTTGGCACCGCTCGACGACGACTCCGAACCGGCTGTTCCGCCGCTGCCACCGCTGCCTTCGCCGCCCGAACTGCCTGCATTCCCGACCCCAGAAGCGGACCTGTTGCCTCCACCGCTTCGGCGGCGCCGGTTGCGCGAGCCGCCGCCAGGACTCCCAGAAGATGGAGACTTGGGCGGGCTGGCGCTCGAGGCGCCAGTGGATCCGGGTCGGTCGGAGGCGTCAGTCATCGTGCCCGCAGTGTACGGCCGCTCAAGACCCGTACCCGACCACGACAGCCTGATACCGCTCCTCGTACTGCCCGGCGAGGGACTCCATGGACCACCCTGCGGCGCGGGCCGATCCCCCTTCCAGCCACCCTGAACGGCCGCTGGCTGCATCGGGACCAGTACCAGGCTGGTCCGACTGCAGCGCGAGTACGCCATCGAACACGCCGCCCAGGGCGACGGACAGCGCCGGGGCGTCGCCGGGCGGCGAGAGAACGGCCAGTCCCCCTGCCGCATCGCGGTAGCCGTCGATATCGCTGGCCACCACGACCGTCCGCGCCGCCATCGCCTCGAGCAGCACCATCCCGAACGACTCGCCCCCGAGGGCCGGCGCACACAGCAGGTCGGCGCCTACCAGGCGCCGAACCTTCTCCTCCTCGTTCAGCACGCCGAGCCATCGAACCGACTCCGACTCCGGATGCCGTTGGCGGAGCCTCTCCGTCTCGGGACCGTCACCAGCCACCCACAGGACGGGAGCGGCATCCAACGTGCCGTTCGGATCCGTGCCGGCGAGGTACCGGTCCCATGCCTCGAGCAGTACCGCCAGTCCTTTGCGCTCTTCGTGACGACCGAGGAACAGGGCGGTCGGCCCCGTTGTCGGCCACGGCTCCACTCCGGTGAATCGATCGACTTCGATGCCGTTGAACAAGATGTCATAGGTGCCCCCGAGCGCATGCTCCGCCGTGGCCACGGCCGCCGCGGACACCGCACACCGCAGGGTCAGGTGGCGGGCAGCCCGGCGCGCCACCGGTCCAAGCAACGTGTAGAGCGCACTCCCTCCGCTGCGGTGGAAGGTTCCGATCACAGGCGCAGGACTCCGACCGGCCAGGAGCCCGAACGACAGCCCTGGGGCAAACGGCTCATGGACGTGGATCACATCGGGGATCCAGCCCCGCAGGTCTGCCATCGCCCGACGGAGCGCCATCGGTGAGACTGACACCGGAGCAACAGACCCGTTGGCCGGAAGCGAGGTCGAATGTCCCGTCACCACCAATTCCACACCGTCGGGAATCTCGGCAGCATGATCAACCGGGGCGAATACCGCTACTCGGTGGCCACGTCCTGTCAGCGTGCGGGCGAGGCCGAGTACCTGCCCTTGGACGCCGCCCGGCCTCGACAAGCTGTAAGGGCATACGAGCGCGATGCGCTGGAGTGCTGTTCCGACTCCTCCTCGCGGCACCGTTCCGTC
>CAININ010000312.1 GCA_903849265.1 uncultured Acidimicrobiaceae bacterium | reverse complement strand
GTCATCGGGGGGTCCTTCCTGTTGTCGCTGTTGTCGCTGTTGTCGCTGTTGTCGCTGTTGTCGCTGTTGTCGCTGTTGTCGCTGTTGTATGCGCCGGTTGTGACACGAGGCAGAAACGGCCGGCCAAGGTGCCGATCGTCGAACCCGTGTTCGTCTTGGCGACATCCCACCACGAACACCTGTTCGGTGTCAATGGTATTTCCGAACAGATGTTTGCTTTCCTCGTCTTCCACGACTACCTTCATGCAAACAGACGTTCGCACGACGGTGTGACAGGACGTCACATCGAACAGTGAGAGGAACCCATGGCCCAGGTACTCAGCCCTAAGAGGAAGCAGATCCTCGACTGCATCTCCGAGGCGGTGCGCGACCGCGGCTACCCGCCGTCGGTCCGTGAGATTGGCGAGGCGGTCGGCCTCACGTCATCGTCGACGGTCCACGCCCATCTGGCCGTGCTTCAACGCGAGGGGTACCTGCGCCGGGATCCGTCCAAGCCCCGTGCGATCGAGGTCTGCTACGACCCGTCCTCGAAGGTCATCGCCGACTCCCGCCCGATCCGCCATGTGCCGTTGGTGGGCGAGGTTGCTGCAGGTACGGGCGTCCTGGCCCAGGAGAACATCGAAGAGCTGTATCCCCTACCGGAAGACTTCACCGGCACGGGCACGCTGTTCATGCTCCGGGTCAAGGGGGACTCGATGATCGATGCCGGAATCGTCGAGGGCGACTTCGTCGTGGTGCGCCAGCAGCCCGACGCCGAACAAGGCGACATCGTGATCGCTGGGATCCCCGACGAGGAGGCGACAGTCAAGACGTTCTCCACCAAGGACGGAAAGGTCGTGCTGACCCCGGCCAATCCGAGGCTCGTTCCGATGGTGTTCGATCCCGACGAGGTGACGGTATTCGGCAAGGTCGTGACCGTGCTGCGTCGCCTCTAGACACCGATGCGGCTTACCGCCGCAGACGTGCCGTGCGCGTCACTGCCCTGACGAGCCGTGCGCGTCACTGCCCTGACGAGCCGTGCACGCCGGCGGCCACCGGCGGAGGCCGGCGGCGACCGCTCAGCTCTCGGGGGTCGCGGCGCTGATCGAGCTCATGTCCGGATACCGGCTGCCCGCAGTGCTATCCGGAGGGAAGAGCTCGTCGATGGCAGCCAGATCGGCCGCGTCGAGCACGATGTCGGCGGCGTCCACGTTCTGTTCGAGGTAGGTCCGGCGCTTCGTCCCCGGGATCGGCACGACGTCATCACCATGGCCGAGCACCCAGGCCAGAGCGAACTGCCCCGGGGTGCACCCCTTGGCCGAAGCCAGCTCGCGCACCCGGTCCACCAACGCGATGTTGCGGACGAAGTTGTCTCCCGTGAACCGGGGAAGGAACTTGCGGAAGTCTCCTTCGGGGAAGTCCTCAGGAGAGGTGATCTCACCCGTGAGGAAGCCCCGACCGAGCGGGCTGTAGGCCACGATCCCAATACCTAATTCGCGGGCGGTCGGAACGATGTCGGCCTCGATGTCCCGGCTCCACAGCGACCACTCGCTCTGCAACGCGGCGATCGGGTGGACGGCACAGGCACGCCGGAGGGTGTCCGGCGATGCCTCGGACAGGCCGAGATACCGGACCTTCCCTTCGGCGACAAGCTCTGCCATCGCCCCGACCGTCTCCTCGATGGGCACGGCCGGATCACTGCGGTGCTGGTAGTAGAGGTCGATATGGTCGACGCCCAGTCGGCCCAGCGATGCCTCGCATGCCGCGTGCACGTAGGCAGCATCGCCCCGGATCGAGCGAGCGACAGGGTCCGAGGACCGGACGATCCCGAACTTGGTGGCGAGCACGACCTCGTGCCGCCTGTCGGCGATGGCGCGGCCCACCAGTTCCTCGTTGAGGAACGGCCCGTACATGTCGGCCGTGTCCAGGAAGTTCACACCGAGGTCGAGTGCCCGATGGATAGTGGCGACTGACTCGGTCTCGTCCCCTGGGCCGTAGAACTCGCTCATCCCCATACATCCCAGGCCTTGAGCCGACACGACGAGGCCGGATGTACCAAGGCTGCGGGTGCGGAGTGTCATGGGGCGACCCTACCCACCGGAGCGGAGCAGCACGTCCAGCGCGCCAGCGACGTAGTGCAACTCGGCAGAGCTCACGTGCTCTCCCGGTGTATGTGCCAGTAGGGGATCTCCAGGGCCGAAGTTCGCTGCAGGTATGCCTCGTTCGGCAAAGAACGCCACATCGGTCCAGCCGACCTTGGCCCTCGGTGGCTCCCCCGTAGCCGACACCAGCGCCGCCAGGATCGGGTGGTCGAGCGCCGGCGGAGCGGCTGGTGCCGCTTCGAGCAGCTCCCAGTGGTCCCCCGGTTCGAGATGCGGAGCGAGCAGTTCGCGGACCGATGACTCCGCTTGGGCTGCGGAGCGGTCCGGAGCGAACCGGTGGTTGATCACCACCGTGGCGCGGTCGGGGACGACATTGCCCGCGACCCCGCCCTCGACGGATACGACTTGCAGTTGCTCGGCGTACTCGCAGCCGTCGATGACCGGCCGCCTGACGTCGAAGTCCGCTATTGCGGTTAGCAGGCCCGCCAGCCTGTGGATGGCATTGCGCCCGGCATGAGGGCGGGCAGTGTGCGCCCGAAGGCCGGACAGCGTCACCCGGACCCGCATCGTGCCCTGGCACCCCGCTTCGACCCGGCCGCCGGTGGGCTCACCCAAGATGGCAGCGTCGGCCACCAAGAGGTCGGGCCGCTCCTCCCATAGGTGCAGCAGCCCGTTGTGCTCCCGGCTCACTTCCTCGCCGGCATAGAAGCACCAGGTGACATCCATGGCCGGCTCGGTCAGGAGCCCAGCCAGGTGAAGGAAGACCGCCAGTCCTCCCTTCATATCGGCTGCCCCGAGCCCGAACAAGGTCGAGCCCTCCACACGGGGCCGGTCGTTTCCCTCCGCCGGAGGAACGGTGTCCAGGTGGCCGGCGAGGAGCACACGGCGTTGGCGGCCAAGGTCGGTACGGGCTACGACGTTGTCTCTCACGCGATCCACGATCAGCCATGGGCAAAGTCCGAGCGCAGCCTGGACGGCGTCGGCCATGGCGCCCTCCTGGTGGCTGACCGACGGGATCCCGACCAGGGCCGTGGCCAAGCCGAGCAGGCCGTCAGGTGCGTCGCCAGCCGGCGAAGCGCCAGCGGGCGAGTCGCCACGTTCGGTGCTCATCGCGATATCCGGATCACATCGACACCCCGTGCGACCGGAGGATGTCGTTGAGCTGGGCCTTGTCGTGGCGCTGCCCTTCAGTGAGGCGCTTGAGGACCAGCACGCACGGAAGGTAGAACTCTCCGCCCGGAAAGTCGCGGCGGCGGTTGGCCTGCACGGCCACCGACCACGGCGGCACGTGCCCCCGGCCGAGTTCGTCCCCGGTCTCGGCATCGATCACCGGAATGGTGGGGTTGAGGATTGTCCCTTCACCGATCACCGAGCCCCGGCCGACCCGCGCTCCCTGGGTGATCATGCACCGACTGCCGATCATGACTTCGTCCTCGATGATCACCGGGGCGGCCTGCGCCGGCTCCAGCACACCGCCGATACCGACCCCGCCGGACAGGTGGACCTGCTCGCCGATCTGGGCGCACGACCCAACAGTGGCCCAGGTGTCGACCATCGTCCCGGCACCGACTCGGGCGCCGATGTTGACGTAACTAGGCATGCAGATGACCCCGGGGGCCAGGTACGAGCCCCATCGAGCAGATGCTCCAGGCACGACTCGCACTCCGTCAGCAGCAAAGTTGCGCTTCAGCGGAAGCTTGTCTGCGAACTCGAACGGACCGACCTCGATGGTCTCCATCGACCGCAGGCGGAACAGCATGAGGATGGCGTGCTTCAGCCACTGGTGGACAACCACCTGGTCGGTCACGGGGTCGATCTCCGCCACACGAGCCGCACCGGTGTCGAGGAGGTCGACTGCCTCGGTCACCACGGCCAGCGCGTCTGTGTCTTCTGGGGTGAGCTCCCCAGCCCGGTCCCACAACGCCTCGATCTGATCTGCGAGCTCTGCCATGGAGGGAGACGTTACCGCCCGTCCCCGGTCCTGCCGTCGCCGGTGTCAGCTGGCGGAGCTGAGCCGTTCCGCCACCAGCTCGAGACGGTCCATCGGCTGCACCACTGCCACCCGGATGTGTCCGCTCCCGCCCTCGCCGTAGAGCTCGCCGGGGCTGACGAGCAGCCCTGCCTCGTCGGCCAGCCACTCGCACAGCGCCCAGCCGTCGACATGCGCTTGTGGGACAGGCACCCACAGGTAGAACGCGCCCGCCGGCATCTCAACAGGCAGTCCGACGCCGGTCAGCACCTCGGCCATGAAGGTCAGCCGGTGGCGATACCGCTCCCGTTGGACCTGCACATGCACGTCGTCTTCCAGGGCTACCACCGTGCCAGCCTGCACGGGACCGGGCACCATGAGCCCCGCATGGCGCCGAACGTCGAGGAGATAGGCCACCAGGGCTGCGTCCCCCGCATAGAAGCCCGCCCGCACACCGGCCAGGTTGGAACGCTTCGACAACGAGTGCACGGCGACCACTCCCTCGGTGCCCGATTCGAGGATGCTCCTCGCCGGACCGTCCCAGGTGAACTCGGCGTAGCACTCGTCGGAGAACACCGGGATGCCCCGGTTCCGGCCCCACTGCGCCGAACGATCGAGGTCTGACAGCAGGCCCGTCGGATTGGAGGGCGAGTTCACCCACAGCAGCAGCGCCCGGGCGACATCAGAGGGATCGACGGCGTCGAGGTCGAGACCGCCCCCGGGCAGTTCGGGCACAGGCACCGCCCTCGCTCCGGCCAGAGTGGCTCCCATGGCATAGGTGGGATACGACACGGACGGGTAGAGCACGGTGTCCCGGTCCGGCATCCGCAGCTTCAGGAACTGGGCGGTGGTGGCCACGAACTCCTTGGTGCCCACGCAGGCGGCAACCTCGGAAACTGGATCCACGGTGACTCCGAACCGTCGGCGCATCCACCCGGCGGCAGCCTCCCGGTAGGCGGGCGAACCGGGAGAGGTCGGATACCCGCGTTCGGTACCGGAGTTCCCCATCGCCTCGAGCACTTCGTCGGGCGGCGGGTCGCACGGTGTTCCGATGGAGCAGTCGACGAGGCCGCCACGACCGGCGAACCGCTCGGCGGCCCGGGCCTTGGCCCCGTTCAGGCGCTCGTAGGGATAGGGCGGCGGATCGAACCCTTGTGCCGAAGAAGTGACGGCACCGGTCGGAGCGCCAGAACGGGGCTCTGCAGCAGAGTCGTCGCTCACGATGCCAGGAACTCCGCGAAGCGGGCCTTGCCGGCGTCATCGAGCACCACCAGGATGCGAGCGGCGGTGTCGCCGGCCTCCTCGCCCACGATCTCCCCTTCGCGGTGGACAGCCGCCAGCACATCTCCCCTGGCCCACGGGATCTCGAGCTCCACCACTCGATCCCCCACCCGCAACCGGTCCCCCACCGTGGTCAGGAACTCTTCCATGCCGAGGCCGGTACGAGCGGACAGGAGCACCGAGCCGGGGTGCGCGGCCAGGAGCCGGTGCGCTTCCTCACCAACTTCGTCCTCACCGGTGCCGTCCTCACCGGTGCCGTCCTCGCCGGCATCACCCTCACCGGCGTC
>CAININ010000311.1 GCA_903849265.1 uncultured Acidimicrobiaceae bacterium | reverse complement strand
GCGAAGGAACAGTCTGCTCCCTGGAGGATCGCCGCTGGTGAAGCTCCATCCAGAATCTCACCCTCTCGTATGTCGGTGGGCGGTGGCAGGAATCGTCGCTGGAGCGGTATCTGATCCAATACCAGATCCGGCCAATGTTTCAATCATTGGTGTGTCCTTCAGCACCAGGCCAATCCGGCGCCGAGGCCAAGCGACTGCTCGAGGCCAGGCCGCAAGCCGTCCAGCCGATACCACCAATGAAAGACGTCGCCGGGCTACGACCGGAGACGAAAAACGCTGACCCGAGGACAGAGAAGACCGAGGTGCCCACGGGCACTGCGGCACTGGCCGTGTGCCCCAGTGGGGACGAAAAGGCAGAACCACGCGGCCACGCAACTGTCGTGGTGTAGGACGTGGACGGGGTGCGGTCGCTCAGCTGAAAGGCGAGTGGTTGCACCCGGTTCGGAGGTCAGGTGTGGATGTGTCTTTCTAAATACATCCATCTCACCTTGCTGCCGAACCTAGACGCGCTTGATGGGGGCCATGCGCAGCAGCAGCTTCTTACGTCCCACCGAGGTGAAGATGACCTCGGCCTCGGCGTCGTCGCCCTCACCACCGGTCGACACCACCCGGCCCTCGCCCCACTGGCCGTGCACCACGACGTCACCGACGACGAGCCCGAGCAGCTCCGCACCGCTGGCCGGGGCCACCCGCTTGCGGCGGCCGTTGGCGTCGAAGGTGCCCTCGGCGGGGGACACGCCGCTGCCGAACACGGAGCGTCCGGGCGTCCCTTGGCGCTCTTCGGCTTGCGACGACCGTCGGAACCCGCCCGAGCTGCCGTAGGTCGAACCGCCGTAGGTCGAACCGGTGCTCGAACCCGCACCGGAGCCCGACGAGCCCCAGCCCCGGGTGACGGCGACATCACGGACCAGCTCGGCCGGGATTTCGTTGAGGAAGCGGCTCGGGATGTTGGAGCTGGTGTTGCCCCACAGCATCCGGCTCCAAGCATGAGAGACGTAGAGGTGGCGCTCGGCCCGGGTGATCCCCACGTAGCAGAGCCGGCGCTCCTCTTCGAGTTCGACCGGGTCGCCCAGGGAGCGCATGTGGGGGAAGATCCCGTCCTCCATACCGACGAGGAACACCGCCGGAAACTCGAGGCCCTTGGCGATGTGCATGGTCATGAGCGAGACCGCAGTGCCGTCCCCGTTCAACTGGTCCGAGTCGGCCACCAGGGCGGCGGCCTCCAAGAACTCGGCCAACGTGCGGTACTCGTCGGCCACGCCTACGAGCTCGTCCACGTTCTCCACCCGGCCGAGCGCCTCGATGGTGCCGTCGGCCAGCAGCTCGCTTCGATACCCGGTGCGCTCGACGATGGCCGTCACCAGTTCACCGGGTCCGAGCATCGGGGGAGCGGCAACATCAGCAAGGGGGAACTCGCCTTCACCAGGTTCCGGGGCCGGCACGGCGACGAGCTCGGTGACGAACCCCGGGGCCACGGCATCGCCGTTCTCGTCGACCAGTTCGGGCCGGGCCATCTGACTGCGCAGATCGGCCATCAAGTCGGCCAGGTCCTCGAGCGATTTGCCGGCTTTGCCACCGAGTCCGGCCGCACCCGCGTCGGCCACCGCCTCGCCGAAGGAGACGCCCTGCTGACCCGCCCATCCGGCCAGCTTGGCCACCGAGGTGTCCCCAACGCCCCGCTTGGGGACGTTGACGATCCGGCGCCAGCTCACCTCGTCGTCCGGGTTGACCAGGACCCGCAGGTAAGCCAGGACGTCCTTGACCTCTTTGCGGTCGTAGAACTTGGTGCCGCCCACCACTTTGTACGGGACCTCGCCCCGGACCATGGCCTCCTCCAAGGCACGGCTTTGGGCGTTGGTCCGGTAGAAGATAGCCACGTCGCCCCACTTGAGGGACTGATCGCTGCGCAGGCGGATGATCTCGTGCGCCACCCACTCGGCTTCGTCGTGCTCGTCCTCGGCCCGGTACCGCACGATCTGCTCGCCTGGTCCCTGGTCGGTCCAGAGCGACTTGGGCTTACGGGACACGTTGTTGGTGATGACGGCGTTGGCGGCATCCAGGATGGTCTGGGTCGAGCGGAAGTTCTGGTCGAGGGTGATGGCGGTGGCGTCCGGAAAGGCCTTTTCGAAGTCGAGGATGTTGGAGATGTCGGCGCCGCGGAACCGGTAGACCGACTGGTCGCTGTCCCCCACCACCACGATGTTGCGGTGGCCGCCGGCGAGCTGTACGGCCAGCGCGTTCTGCACGGCGTTGGTGTCCTGATACTCGTCGATCAGGACGTGAGTGAAGCGCTCCCGGTAGTGCTCGAGGACATCAGGGTGCTCGGCGAACAGCCGCACGGCGTTGAGCAGCAGGTCGTCGAAGT
>CAININ010000310.1 GCA_903849265.1 uncultured Acidimicrobiaceae bacterium | reverse complement strand
GCAAATCCGTCCGCATCGAGCAGATCGAACACCGCGGCGATCCCGAGAGGGCTGATCGAGCCGAACGCCGCAGTGACCGCAGCCGCGCCTGCTGGGGCAAGCGGAGCACATCGGGCGGCGATGTAGCCCAACGGGCCGGCAAAGCCTTCGGGGAGACCTTCTGCCTGGTAGCGGGCCACCGCACCCGGATCCCAGAAGATCCAGCCCACGGTGGTCTGCACCGACCGAGCATTGCGTCGCGAGATGGCGTGCCAGTCGGTCATGGGGCCATTCTGCCGGATGCCGCACCGTGCATCGTCCGAGGTCGGTCCACGCTGGTCAGGCATCGAAGGGCAAGGACAGGCGGGCGGTGCCGGTGACATGCTCGCCGAGCGGCGTCGAGGCCCGAAAGCCCACCTCCACCATCCCGTCGTCACCGTCGACCGTGAGTGCGATTACCTCGCCGGTGTAGACGAGATCGTCCCCGGGAAACACGGGGACGCCCAAGCGGATGGCCAGGTTGCGGAGCATCGCGTCAGGACCCGCCCAGTCCGTCAAGAACCGGGTGCAGTAGCCGGTGTCAGACAGGATGTTCATGAAGATGTCGGGAGCGCCCTGCTGTTTTGCGTAGTCACGATCGTGATGCACCGGCATGAAGTCCCGGGTGGCGATGGCGCCGCCCGCGATCAGTGTGGCCGTCATGGCGATCTCCAACGGCGGTAGCGCATCCCCTACCGCCATCGCGGAGAACGGCGGCGGTGTCATGAGACGAGGCGTCATACGGATACTCCTGACGGATCGAACTTGAGGATGCGGAAGGTCTGGCGGCCCACGACTTCACCGGAGTCGACGGCATACGTGGTGACCCACGTGACGAACCGTCCCTTTCCCATCCGGGTCTGCTTCTCCTCGGAGATCGACTCGAACACCGTGGTGGCTGACACGACCTCGCCGAGTACCAGATAGCGCAGGATCTCGAACTCGGAGTTGGTGGCGAGCGTCCCGACGTATCCGGCCTTGTCGAGGACCGACAAGGCACTCTCCCCATCGACCGCTACGGGTGAACCGCCCCGCTCGGCCATGCCGACGAGGGCTGGAGTCGGCATCGTCCAGGTCTGCAACATCAACGGAGGCGCCACGATCTGGCCGAAACGCGACTGGGCTGCCGCTTCTGGGTCGACATACACCGGGTTGTCGTCGCCGAAGGCTGCTGCCCAGTGCCGGATCATGGGCTGATTCACCGGGTCCGGAGCGACCGACGGACCGCGACCGCCCACAGGCCGGCCGACGAGCGCCTGCAGTTCCTCTTCCAACGCCTCATCGACCATGTCAGCCTCTCCCCTGGATGGATCCGCAGTCACCGGACTGCAGGCGTGGACGTTGCCATACGGGATACGACGATGTCCACTGCTCAACAGCGTGTGAACATCACCCTCCGGCGACGGGCGGACCGGCGGGTCCGGTGGTCTGCCATCCCCACGCCGCCCCGTCCCACCATCGCAGCGGCGCTGCGCGCCATGGATCCGGGAACCAGCCGGCGGCCACTGGTTGGATCGCAGGTGCAGGGACCGGAGCTACAGGGGCTGGTACGGGCGTCGATGCTGGCGAGCCCGGGGCGACTGTTGAGTCAAGGGCGACCGGTGAGTCGAGGGCGACCGGTGGATTTGGATCGACAGCAGGGGCCACTGCCGGCGGCGCTGCGACATCAGGGCGAGCGGCGTCGATGGTGGCCAGATCTGCCTCGAGCTCGGCGACGAGCGCATCGACGGTGTGGCGGAAGTGGGCCAGGGCTAGGTCGAACCGGAACTCGACAGTGGCAGCACACGCCGGTCCGTAGTGGATCGTGGTCGG
>CAININ010000309.1 GCA_903849265.1 uncultured Acidimicrobiaceae bacterium | reverse complement strand
GTCAACGCGCTGCCCGCCGCCCGTCGAGCCAGGCCATGAGCATGACTGCAGCGGCCGTCTGATCTACGACCGCTCGTTGGTTGCGCCCCTTCACCCCTCCGGCCCGCAGCTGCTGATGGGCCGAGACGGTGGTCAGGCGCTCGTCGAACAGTTCGACCCGGATCCCGTGCTCCTCGAGCAGTCCCTCGAGCAGCCTGGCCTCTTCTTCAGCGGCCAGGGCCGCCGGGCCTCGTGAACCATCCAATGAACGTGGGTGCCCCACCACGACCACGACGGCCTCCTCCTCGATCGCCAGGTCCACCAGAGCACGTCTGTCCCGGGCCACGTCACCCGACCGGACGATCGTTCCTCGGGGGGTGGCCAAGGTGCCCGACGAGTCGCTGACGGCGATGCCGATCCGGCGCGCCCCGAGGTCGATGCCCAGCGCCCGGCCCGGTCGGGTCGACACCTCAGAGATCGGCTGGGTCTCGTCTGTCACTGGCGCTCAGGCACCAGCAGTCAGCCGGCGGGCTTCATCGAGTGCCGCGTCGATGCCAGAAGGGTTCTTGCCTCCGGCCACGGCCACCTCCGGTGACCCTCCTCCGCCCCCACCCAACAGGGGTGCGATCTGCTTCACCAGGTCGCCGGCGTGGAGCTGCCCGCCGAGTGCAGCGTGTTCCGCCGATCGGTCGGCAGACACGGCGACCGACGCCTTGATCCCGTCGGGACTCCCCCCGATGATCGCTGATCGCAGGTGTCCCTGGGCGCGGACGGACTGGGCCAGGTCGCGGAGCTGGTCCGGCGTGAGACCATCACGGCGAGCGACCACGGAACCGTGGATGGCCGCGGCGACCAGTGCTGCCGCCTCCCCCTGGAGCTCCCGGGCTTGGGCCGCTTCGAGGGCCTTTTCGGCCGCCCGCTGGCGTTCGAGCAGTCGTTCGATGGCCTCACCCACGTGCTCGGGATCGGTACGGAGCAGCGCAGCCGCTTCGGCCAGCAGATTCTCACGCGATGCCAAGCGATCGAGGGCACCTGTGCCGGTGACCGCCTCGATCCGGCGGGTGTTGGAGCCGATCGAGGCCTCGGACACCACGGTGATCGGACCGATCATGCCCAGGGCGCTCACGTGGGTCCCTCCGCACAGTTCCACCGAGTGAGGACCGGCTCGCACGACGCGCACCACTTCGCCGTACTTGTCACCGAAGAAAGCGAGGGCACCCATCGCCTCGGCATCGACCTTCGATTTTTCCTCCACCGACACCTGGGCGTCGGTCAGTACGTCGGCATTGGCCATGGCCGTGACCGCCGCGAGCTCCTCGACGGCGAGTGCAGCGTGGTGGCTGAAATCGAACCGGAGCCGATCGGGTGCCACCAGCGACCCTTGCTGGCGCACCTGGTCACCGAGGACCGTGCGCAGCGCTGCGTGGAGCAGGTGCGTGCCGGTGTGATTGCGACGCAGAGCGTCACGACGCGGGCCATCGATGGTGGCAAGGGCATCCTGGCCGGCAAAGACCTCACCGGACACGGTGGCCCGATGCGAGGTGAGCCCCGGAAGGGCCGACACGGTGTCATAGACCGACGCCGTGCCTGTCTCGGTCACGATGGTGCCGATGTCGCCCATCTGTCCGCCGCTTTCGGCGTAGAAGGGCGTGCGGTCGAGGAACAGCTCCACCTGTCCAGCGTGCTCCGGGTCTTCGTCGACGAGGACGGCCACCACTCGGGCGGGGGCCGCATACGCGTCCGGGGACTGTCCCACGAACAGGCTGCGTCCCTCGGTGTCGAGGATCGAACGATAGGCCTCGTCTCCCGCAGTGGTGCGACCCGCCCGGGCCGCGGCTCGGGCCTGCGTCCGCTGGCGGTCCATCGCCGCCTCGAACCCGTCGAGGTCGACACCCGAACCCATCTCCTCGGCAATCTCCACGGTGAGCTCCACCGGGAACCCGTAGGTGTCGTGCAGTCGGAAGGCGACCTCGCCGGGGACGGTCGCGTCACCGGAGGCCAAGACCTCGTCAAGGATGGCGGATCCCGTCGCCAGAGTGCGTAGGAATCCCTCCTCTTCCCGGGCGACCACGTCCGCCACCAGTCGGTGCTGTTCGGCCAGGCTGGGGTGAGCCGCACCCAGCATCGCCACAGCTGTGTCCACCAGGCGCTCGGCGCACGGTCCCGACACGCCGAGCTGGCGGGCACGGCGGACCGCACGGCGGATGATCCGGCGGAGCACGTAGCCCCGGCCCTCGTTGGACGGCAAGACCCCGTCGGCGATGAGCATCGACATGGCTCGACCGTGATCGGCCATGATTCGCAGGCCGACGTCGGTCCGCTCGTCCTTGCCGTAGGTCAGCCCGGTAATGGACTGGGCCGTGTCGAGCATGGGCCGGAAGAGGTCGGTGTCGTACAGCGAATCCACGCCCTGGATCACGGGGAGGATGCGCTCGAGACCCGCTCCGGTGTCGATGCTCGGACGCGGCAGCGGCTCCGTCGACCCGTCCGCTCCCCTGTTGTACTGCATGAAGACCAGGTTCCAGATCTCGATGAAGCGCTCCGAGCCCCCGAACGCCGGGCCGCCGTCCTCGCCGTACGCGGAACCCTTATCGATGAAGATCTCCGAGCTCGGCCCGCACGGTCCGGTGTCGCCCATCTTCCAGAAGTTGTCTTCACCCAGTCGTTGGATGCGGTCCGGTTGGACGCCGACCACATCACGCCAGATGGCCTCGGCCTCGTCGTCCGTCTCGTACACCGTCACCCAGAGCCGATCGCCATCGATTCCGAGGACCTCGGTCACCAGCTCCCAGGCGAACGGGATTGCCTCGGGTTTGAAGTAGTCACCGAAGCTGAAATTCCCCAGCATCTCGAAGAACGTGCAGTGGCGAAGCGTCGTCCCGACGATGTCGATGTCGACCGTCCGGAAGCACTTCTGCACTGAAGTGGCGCGATTCCACGGGGGAACTTCGTCGCCGAGGAAGAACGGCTTGAAGGGGACCATTCCTGCAATCGTGAACAGGACCGACGGGTCGTGCGGGATGAGACTGGCTGAGGGGACGGCCGTGTGCCCGCGTTCGATGAAGAAGCGGGTGAATGCGTCTCTGAGGTGATCGGCGTCAGGCGCCGTGCCGGAGGTCACGGCTGCAAACCCTACTTGCCCAGGTGGGGGGCGGATCTGCGGGGCCGTCGGCGACCCCGGCCACGAGCAGCGTGGGACTCTGGCACTTCGCTCCCGGCCAGCGGCGCGGGCACCCCAGGGTCCGTCGCCACCGTTATCACGAGGTCGCGGGTCGAGGCGCTCTCGGATGCTTCCAAGCCCGCCCAGATCTCTTCTTCGCGCCGCTGCATCTCGGTGCGCCCGGTAGCTACAGCGGCGCGCACCCGGCCGCCCGTGCTCTTGGCCGCCTCACGGGCGGTGCGTGTGACCTGACCAGCCAGTGCATCGGGTGCAAGCCGAACGGCTGCGGCCTCGATGGTCCGCTTCAGCTTGCGTTCGGCGTACAGCGACGACGCGGCACCAGCAATGACCCCTGTCGCCAACCACACAGTCCGGCGGGCCACCGCTATCGGCTCCGGTCCCGTGACGACGGAACGACAGGCCGGGGTTCGGGTGCGCTCCCGGCGAGCCTGCGCATTCCGCTGGCTGCTCCGGCCCGGACGGCGAGCACCTTGACCACCGGGTTGGCGAACGCACGGTAAGCAAGCTTCGATGCGGAGTCGACGGTGGCATGGACCGACTCCGTGGAGTCGAGCACTGCGCCTACACGCTCCATCTCGGTGGCCGCCTGGTCGACCACCCGATGGGCGTCGGCCACCAGCGGCACGGTCTGACGCTTCAACTCATCGGCCAGCACTTCGATCCGCGTAACTTCCCGCCGCAGTGACGAAAGTGCGACGAGTAGGCCGACGACGGCTAGGACGCAGACAATGCTGGCCGCCAGGACGGCGGCCTCTCCGATGGTCATGATCGGGTCAGTGTAGATCGCCCGCTCCTGTCCTACCGAGTGGTGCCGTCATTGCGCTCCACCCGCACCACCCGAGTGGAACCGAAACTGTGGACACACGCCGTTAGGTGCCGGCCATGCCCACGACGGGACGATTCAACGGAAACGAACCGGTCGAACCGAGGAACGGTGCGTCGCCGAAGGCGAAGATGCCACCGTCGGAGGCGACCAGCCAGTAGCCGTCGCCGGTCAGGTCGGTGGTCATCCCGACGATCGGCCGGTTGAGGTGCAGGCTCCCGGTGGAGCCGAAGAACCCGGCGTCGCCGATGGCGAAGATGCCGCCGTCGGAGGCGACCAGCCAGTAGCCGCCGCCGGTCAGGTCTGTGGTCATCCCGACGATCGGCCGGTTGAGGGTCAGGTTCCCGGTGGACCCATGGAACACGGCGTCGCCGAAAGCGAAGATGCCGCCATCGGAGGCGACCAGCCAGTAGCCCCCGTTGTCCGGTGTTGCCGCCATCCCGACGATGGGCTGGTTGAGCGTCAGGTTCCCGGTGGACCCATGGAAGACGGCGTCGCCGAAGGCGAAGATGCCGCCGTCGGAGGCGACCAGCCAGTAGCCGCCACCGTCAGGCGTGGCCGCCATCGAGACGATGGGCCGGTTGAGAGTCATGCTGCCGGTGGAGCCGAAGAACCCGGCGTCGCCGAAGGCGAAGATGCCGCCATCGGAGGCGACCAGCCAGTATCCCCTGTCGTCTGGGGTGGCGGCCATCGAGACGATGGGCCGGTTGAGGGTCATACTGCCGGTGGAGCCGAAGAACCCTGCGTGGCCAAAGGAGAAGATGCCGCCGTCAGACCCCACCAACCAGTAGCCGGGCAGTGCATAGGTGTACCGGTCGGTGCTGACCGGCTTGCTCGTGCCGAGGGTGGCCGTGATGATGATGTCGACCGTGCCGCCCGATGCCGGACCCTGCGGAACTGTGGCAACGATCGTCCCCGGTGCCGTCAGAGCGAAGACCGCCGGGACGCCGCCGAACGACACGATCGACGCCCCACCGAAGCCCGCTCCCGAGATTGTCACTGCAGCCCCGCCGCCGACCGGGCCCTTGTTGGGGACCACGGAGGCGATCTGGGGAGCGAGGTAGGTGAAGGTGGACGAGGCGACAGCGGGACTGGTTCCGGCTCCGTTCGGCCCAGCCGACGTGACCGTGACCGCCGCCGGGCCTGGCGTACCAGAAGGGGTGCGCACGGTCACCGAAAAGCCGGCCGGGTCGCTTGCCAGCACCGTGGCCGCCACCCCGCCGAACCGGACCACCGGGGTGGCGCTCCCGAAGCCGGAACCGCTGATGACCACTTGTGAACCCCCGGCTGCCGGGCCTGACGACGGGGAGAGCCCGGTCACAGCCGGACAGCCTGCACTGGCACCGGTCAGCGGGCCAAGCAGAGCTGCAGCCCTCGGAGTCCCCCACCCTGTCGCCAGGTCGTAGCCCGTGGTCGCCGGAAACTTGGGGTTCACGGAATTGAACAGATCATTGGATCCGACAGTCACGTCGTTGAACGCGCTCACCGACCCGGGTGCATACAGGGCGGGGCCGAGGAGCCCGGGGGTTGCCGCACAGCCCTGCCCTACGTCCGCGACCACCGCCGCCCAGGTCGGCGAAGAGATGCTGGTCCCGCCGAGCACATTCCATCTTCCACCGACGAAGACCACGTCACCATGGGTCGGGTCAGCGGTGGCCGACACGTCAGGGACCTGACGGCACTGCTGGGTCGAAGGAAGCGGGCCGCAGGCGTAGGACGTCGATCCAGACTGCGCTCCGGGCACCTGCTGCCACGTCGGTGCAACGAAGGCGGTGGAGTTTCCGCCTCCGCCAGCTCCAGATGAGCTGTTCCACACCCGTTCTGTGGGGGATCCAGGTGTGGGCACCGTCAGCGACGTTCCCCCGACACTGGTCACGTTCGGCTGCGAGGCCGGGTCGTCGACCTGCAGACTCTTGTCCAACACGCCGCTTCGAGGCGAATAGCAGTCGGTGGAGCCGGCGTCACCGCTCGCGGCGAGGACGGTCTGACCTTGGCTGGCGGCCATGGCGAAGTAGTACGACTCCATCTGCCGGTCCGTCGGGGACATGTCCGCTTCGCATCCCCCCCAACTAGTGGTCAGCACCTTGGCCGTATCGTCGTCGACCATGCGGGCATACGTGTCGATCGGACCACTGCCACCGTCGTTCGGACCGGTGTAGACCTGGATCGACGCACCGGGGGCGAGCCCGGCCACCACCTCGATGTCGAGCACCGCCTCGCCCACCGGGCTCGTGATCGGTCCGCCATCGACCTGGGTATCCGACACCGGCACATTGGTGCCGAAACAGGTTTGGTACGCAGCGACGTCGGAGGTCGAATGGGGCTCGAGCTCGAAGATCCCGACGGTCTGGCCCGCGCCCTCTCGTCCTCCGGCATAAAGCGACGTCAGTCCGTACGTGGAGGCCACCTGCGTGGCCGTTCGTGCCGACGGTGACAGGGTGGCTGCCGCCTGGCATGCCTGAGGCCCAGCTGGAGACAGCCTCGGTGCGGACGGTGATGCGGCGGGCGCTGGCGCAGCAGGTGCACCCGTCGGTACAGCGATCTGTGGATGCTGCATCGAGGGGGTCGATAGACCGATGACCCCCTGCACCGCTGGGACCAGGGTGGACGGGACAGCAGGATTGGCGGGGGAAAGTCTCACCGCTCGGCCGTCAGACAGCTTGGCTTGTACGAGCGGCACGGCGAAGGCCGACGCCACTTGCAAGGCGGTGCCCTTCACCGGGATCAGAAGCCCGTCGGAGGAAGTGGCACCGACAGACAGGCCGGTCGACACCAGCCACGACCGGGTGGCGCGTACGGTCGCCGGTGTCGGGCCAAAAGCAGCGGCCAGGTGATCGGCCGGAAGGTATCGGTGGTAGTTCGGGTTCCCCGGGGTCGAAACGTCCCGGGCGAACGCGGCCAGCGCAACGGGATCGCGAGGACGGAGCGCCACATCGACAGCGATCCGAGACGACGGGTCTGTCGGGCCCACGACCACCGCCCCCGGTGGCACGGCTGCGGCATTCCCGGAAAGCCGCACCGACGGTCCGGATCCAAGTGCAGGCAGAGCGGGCTGGGTGGCGGCACCGGCACCCGCCGGCACGAGCGAAACGCCCAAGAGGACCAGGATCGCCCACACGGCAAATTTTCCCGAACGGGCCGTTCGTCGCGTCTGTCGCG
>CAININ010000308.1 GCA_903849265.1 uncultured Acidimicrobiaceae bacterium | reverse complement strand
TCATCGCCGGCACCGCGCCGGATGGCGTCGAACCCGGCGCGTACCCGCTGGGCCGGGGTGTACGAAGGATCGGTGTATCCGCCATCGACGCTGGGCGAGAACGTGAAGTCCAGCTTCAGGTAGGGGAAGCCCGCATCGACCATGGAGGCCGCCAGATGCTCGAGGCGGGACAAGACCTCTGGATGGGTGGTGTCGAGTCCGTACATGAACCCGTCCTCGCCGCCGCCCCAGGGCGGGTTCCACCAGGTCCGTAGCGGCCCGGTGTCGACCCCGTCCACGCGGTAGCGGGCGATCCAGTCCGGATGGCGCCGGACCAGCTCGGAGTCCGGCGCCGCCAAGAAAGGGGCCAGCCAGATCCCGGGGGTCCGACCGGACGCACGGATGGAGTCGGCCATACCGGCCAGGTCGGAAGGAAACCGGGCATTGGTTTGGAGCCAGTCGCCGATCGCAGCTTGATAGCCGTCATCGACCTGGAACACGTCGAAGGGCCAGTCGCCGGCCAGCGCCAGGTTCGACCGGATGTCGTCCTCGGTCACGTCGTGGAAGTACTGGTACCAGCTGCACCAACCGACCTGGAACGGTGCATTCGAGCGGGCGCCTGACGTGTCTCCGGCCCGCGCCGCCCACGCCTCGAGGAGATCCGACGCTCCGACACCGTCGCGGCAGTCGATCTCCAGGCGATGGAGCTCCCTCTGCTCGCCAGGGCCGAGCTCGGCATCCCCCCAGAACGCCTCGGCTCGCAGCTCGACGTGGCCGTCTTCGCCGATGAGCCGCAGTGTGCCGTCATGCCGGTCGCCGCCATCGAAACCGAAGAGCACAGGGCCCCCTCCGGACCCGTCGGCCAGGACGGTCACCCACTCGGAGCGCAGCTCGCCGGGTCGTGCCCGGCGCTGATCGGCGTGGTGGACGGCCTGTAGGAACTCGAAGTCGGCACGCAGTGAGGGGTCGGTGTCGACCCCGAGCACCCCTGTGGTGGACGGGGACCAGGACTGATACCCGTTTCGGAACATGCGAACCGGACCGCTGGCCCCGGTGAGGGCGAAGACGAGGGAGACGGACCGGACCCGCACGGGACGGTCCCCGCGGTTGGCCAGCGACCACTGGGCCCCGGTGTCGTTCAGGTCGAGATCGACCTCGAGCGGTCCGAGCCCGATCGAGCCCGAGGATCCGATCGGTACCGTCGCTCCCGCGCTGCGACCGTGGCCGTCGGTGAACTCGACGTCGAGGCGGACCGGGGTGACCTCCACGAACCAACCGTAGAGGGGCGGCGACGAGTTCGCTCATCGCCGACTGCTCCGATAGCCGATCGCCTGAGCAGAGCGAACGTGCGTTCGCTAGGTTCGTGCGATGGATCGGATCGAGGTGGACGGGCACATTCTGGAGTGGGAGCGACGCGGCCAGGCGGGCCAGCTCACCGTCCGGCCTCTGTCCTCAGGTGTTCCCGCATTCGGGTCGGGCACGACCTTCCGGCTCAGGGTCGACGAGGATCGTCTCAAGGTCGAACTGGCACTCCTTCCGACATCCCGCACGGTCGATGTGTCGCTGCAGCCCGATCTCTTCGGCCAGGTCCTGCCGGTCGACTACGGATCGAGCATCGCCGGTTCGGCTGGGTCGACCGTGATCTGGTGGATCGTTGCCCTGCTGACGGGAACGCGAGCCTGGTGCCCGAGTGACCCAGACGGCAGCGGGCTGGTGGCTACTGCCGGCGGTGCCGCCCTGGCGCTCCTGGGGTCGGCCTACGACCGCGGAGCTGGCACCCTCGGCGAGGTTCCCCGGTGGGCCGGACCGGTGCTGGCCGGCCTGACTGCTCGCGACGGCGCTCGGGCCGGCTTCGGGGCGAAGGCGACCCGGACGGTGGCACGGGCGCTGGTCGACGGTCTCGTTGGCGAGGTTCCGCCACCACCGCCTGGGGTGCGCCCGATGGTCGACGGGGGCGCAGCAGGGGCCGGCCGCGTCGCCCTCTTCCGCCTGGCCGTGGCCCTGATGGCGGAGCCCTCAGCGGAGCCCGACCAGATCGCGCGGCTCCTTTGCTCCCCCGGGCCGGCCCATCCACCCGAGCAATGGCCTAACCAGGAGCAGATCGCCATCGGGCGGATCGTCGCCCGTCATCTCGGGCCCACCGGCACCGAACGGCTGCTGGCCGAAGCGGTGGCCCGTGATGACGGGCCTGCGCTGCTGGCCGAGGTGTGCCGGCTTGCTCCCGGAGTGCTGCACCTGCTGCCACCTCGTCCGGCGCACCGCCTCGAGGACCTGCGCGACCAGTGCCGGAGTCTGCTTCCGACCGACCCAGACCCACGTGCCGGAGGGTGGAGCAGGATCCGTCGCACGGCGACAGTCGATCCGGCCTCAGGCCGGCGAGCACCGAACCGCGGGGCAGGCCTCGGACGTTCGGCTCGGGCGGGGGCGGACAGGCAGGTCCCTTCCCGACCTGGCGCACGAGCAGGTCAGCGGTCAGAACCGCGGTCAGAACCAGGGCCGGCACGGCCGCCGGATCCCCGGCGCCGGATGCACGTCGCCCCGGCGGCCCCAGAGGTCGCTCCCAACACCCCGCTCCTGGTCGCCGACGAGGTGACCGCGCTGCACGGGGCGGAGATCGGGCACGGTCTGCGCATCGTCGTCCCTCGATCGACCGACGAGCTGGTGTCGTGGGGCCACATGCTCCGCAACTGCGTCGGGTCGTTCGGTCCGGCGATGGCGGCCGGCCGGAGTCTTCTGTTCGGCGTCGAGTCCGGCGGCGCCCTGACCTACTGCCTGGAGCTCGCCCCCGATGGAACGGTCCGCCAATTCCTAGGGGAGCGCAACCGCCCGGTTCCTCTGACTACTGCCGGTGCCGTCTGTCGACACCTGGAGGCTGCCGGTCTGCTTCGGGCCGACCGGTCGGCC
>CAININ010000307.1 GCA_903849265.1 uncultured Acidimicrobiaceae bacterium | reverse complement strand
TCTATTCGTGCCTGTCCAGCCTGTCCGCCTTCGACCAGTCCCTCGTCTCGACTTCGACTGGCACGCCCGTGTCCTCGACCAGCAGCCCGCTGCCCGTGAGCGGGCTGGCGCCTCTTCCTCAAGGGGGGTTCGACCTTCCCATGCCGGTGATCGTCGGCGGGTCCGCATCGGGGGGCTCGGGGACCACTGCGTCGTCCTTCACCATCCACTTGGTCCCTGTGTCGGAGCAGTGCCAGTCGTTTCCGGCCGGGGTGTACCCGGTCCGCATCCAGCTCGTCGACTTGTCGAACAGTTCGGTCCTCGGATCCTTTACGACCCACCTCGTCTACAGCGATTCTCCAGCCGACACCCAGCGGCTACGGGTAGCCGTAGTGCTTCCTGTCCAGGTCACCCAACGGGCGTCGCGTTCGCCCTCGCCGACGGAGCTGCTGGCCCGTCCGTCATCGGCCCTTGCTACTCCTCGTGCTGCCGTGATCGATGCGGTGGTCGCCACCGTCGCCACCGTCGCAACGCAACATGCATCGGTTCCTCTGACCATGCAGGTCAGCGGGCAGACGGTCGACCTCCTTGCCACCACTTCACACCAAGGAGCCCTGGCTCAGTTGGGGCAGCTCGCATCCTCACCCGATGTCCACCAGTTCACCTCGGCCCCGTTCACCCCCGTCGATGCCACCGCCCTCGTCGACTCAGGACTCACCTCCGAACTCGGACTGCAGGTGTCGCGAGGTGTCACCAGCTTGAGTGCGGCAACCGATCGGCCCGCTCCCTCTGCGACGAGCGGCTTGGGCGCCTGGATCACCGGTGACGGTCTCGATCTCAACGCGGTCGGAGCGCTGGCTGCAGACGGCTTCCGTCAGGCGGTGGTGCCGGCCTCGTCGGTCACCGGCGCGCCGACCGACGGCTCCACGACCCATTCGTTCAGCCTTCCTGGCGCACGGGGCTCCCAGCTCACGGCGGTCTCTTCGAACGATGATCTCACCGCCCGCTTCTCGTCGGTCCCGGGAAACCCGGTCCTCGCTGCCCACCAGCTGGTGGCCGAGCTGGCGCAGCTCTACTACGAACGACCTAATGGCAGTGCGGCCAGGGGTGTCTTGGCCGTGGCTCCGGCCACCTGGACCGACGATCCCGCGTTCGTCGATGCCCTGCTCGGGTCGCTGGAAAGCAACCCGGTCCTGCAGCCGGTCACGACGTCCCAGCTCTTCGCCCTGTTCCCTTCGCCGGCAACGTGCCGCCCCACGTGCCGGTCCATCTCCACCACCAGCGCCGTCGGACTCCCCGTGACCGCTATCAGAGCGCAGCGGGCCAGGATGGACGGGTTCGCCGGTTCCGTGGGATCTCGACCGCTCGCCGATGCGCTCGGCGATCTGGTGCTGAGCGGCGAGTCTCAGGGTCTCCGACCTACCCAGCAGGCGGCGGTGATCTCTAATGCCGGCGGTGCGCTCGACGCCCAGCTCGGGCAGCTCGCCGTCGAAGGAAACCAGACGGTAACGCTCACGGCCAGCAGCGGGCTGATCCCGGTCACCATCGTGTCCGGAGCGTCGTACCCGGTGACCGGGTCATTGGTCCTCAGCAGCGACAAGCTCCTGTTCCCCAATGGTGAGACCCAGTGGTCCTCCCCTGTCACGCTCCTGCCGCGCCACTCAAACGTCGTCTACGTGCGTGTTCGCACCCGCACTTCCGGTGTCTTCCGTCTCGCTGTGGTGCTACGTGCGCCTGACGGGACGCTCCGACTGGCATCCGGGGAGCTCTCCGTCCGCTCGACATCCTCGTCGGTGGTCGGCGTCGTCCTGACTGCCGGGGCGATGGCGGTGCTGGCCGCATGGTGGATCCGTACCTCTCTCAAGCGCAGGAAGCTCCGTACGTCCACCGACGAGGCCGAGCCGACACCATGACCGACGAGGACGCCGCCATCGAGGCAGGGGCTGCCGTTACCGGGGACACCCACATCCCCACGCCGCCGAGGGGCGCCACCCGCCGGCTCGGTGGGGCTACGGCCGGCATGGCCCTCGGGACGACCCTGTCTCGCCTCACAGGAGTCGGGCGGGTGGTGGCCCTGACGGCCGCTGTCAGCGGCGGTGGGTTCGCCGACGCCTACAACCTGGCCAACACCACGCCGAACATCATCACCGACATCGTCATCGGTGGCGTCCTGGCGGCCACGTTCGTCCCTGTGTTCGTCTCGGAACTGACGACCAAGGTGGCCAAGGAGGCGTGGGAGGCCATCTCCGCCGTGGTGACCGTGACGGTGACCCTGGTCGTCGTCGCCACCATTGCGTTCTTCGTCCTGACGCCTTCCATCATCGATCTCTACACGGCGACGAACCATCACGCCGATGTGCACCAGCAGCAGGTTGTGGCCACATTCCTCCTCCGCTGGTTCGTGCCGCAGTTCGCTTGTTACGGGCTCATCGCCCTGGCCACGGCGCTCCTCAACACCCAGGGGAAGTTCGCGGCCCCGATGTTCGTGCCCATCGCCAACAACCTGGTGGTCATCGGCATGCTGGTCTGGTTCCACATCCTCGTCCCCACTCCGACCTTGGCGACGATCGATGCCCACCACACCGCCCTGCTCCTCCTCGGGATCGGCACCACGCTGGGCGTCATCGTGCAGGCCGCGCTCCTCATCCCCTCGCTCCTCCGTTCGGACCTGCACATCCGGTTCCGGTGGCAGCCGGGCCATGAGGCGATGCGAAGGATCAGCCGACTCGCCGGTTGGACGTTCGGGATCGTCCTGGCCAACCAGTTCTCCCTGATCGTCGTGCTGGCGCTGGCTGACGGTGCCCGTGTGCCCGGCGCTGTGTCCGCGTGGACCTACGCCTATACGTTCTTCCAGCTCCCCTACGGCGTGATCGCCGTATCGGTGATGAGCGCGGTGACCCCGTCCCTCTCGGCCCGTTGGGCCGAGGGAGACCTCGCCGCCTTCCGCCACCGGATGGTGTTCGGTCTGCGAAGCATCCTGGCTCTGATCATCCCGGCCGCCGTGGGGATGATCATCCTGGCCCATCCGCTGATCGACCTCATCCTGGCCCACGGAGCCGAGACCCCGGCCCAGGCATCGACGACGGCCAGCACCCTCGCGATGTTCTCTCTCGGTCTGCCCGGCTTCTGCACCTTCTTGTACCTGGTGCGCGTCCTGCAGGCCATGCAGGACACCAAGACCGCGTTCCGGATCTACCTCGTCGAGAACGCCATCAACATCGTCCTCGCCGTGCTCCTGGTGGGGCCGCTCGGCGTGCGGGGGCTGGCCCTGTCCATGTCGATCGCCTACAGCATCTCCGCGTGTATCGCCCTCTCGGTCGTGTCCAAGAAGGACGGCGGCCTCGGGGGCCAAGAGCTGATCACGCCCGTTACCCGGGTTCTCGTGTCCACCGCGGTCATGGCGGTCGCCACCGTGATGGCGGTCAACGTCTCTGGGGCCACGTCCGGGATGTCGCTGCTCGGCCGAGTGGTCTTCGCCATGATCGTCGGTGTCTTGGCGTTCGTGGGAACCACCGCGATGCTTGCAGCCCGAGACGCCAAGCGGACCCTCGCCAGAGGCGAGCACGACGGCTCGGACCAGCGCTCGGTGGACAGCCCCACAGAACTCGTCGCTCGTCCGGAAGACGATCTGCTCGCTGACTCCCCCCGCGAACGCGCCGTCAACTCTTCGATCCGATTGATCACCCCCGCGCACGACGATCAGACCCTCACAGAAGAGCCCGACGATGCAGGATCAGAACCCGAGGAGGAGAGCGAAGGCCAATCTTCGGTGATCCCGTTCCGTGGCAGAATCGACCCCGAGTCCGACGATGTCCCGGTGCGCACCCTGCGCCCGGTGCCCGATGGACAGGGGGACGTTCCACGGGACATACCGGGGAGCGGCCACACAACCGGCGGACGTCCGGTGGAAGAGTCGGGGGCCGCCTGGCCCCCCAAGGACGAGGAGTAGCCCCATGGCCAAGATCCGGGTCGTCACCGACAGCGCATGTGATCTCTCGCTGGAGGTTGCCGCAGCACACGACATCACCATCGTTCCTCTGTCGATCCGCTTCGGCAATGAAGAGTTCGTCGATGGTCGGGACCTCACCACCGAAGAGTTCTGGGCACGGTGCAAGGCCAGTCCCGTCCTTCCCGAGACAGCCGCCCCGTCTCCGGGAGCGTTCCAGGAGGCATTCTTGGCTGCCGCCGCCGATGGCTACGACGGCGTGCTCTGCCTCAACTTGTCCGGAGGGGTGTCGGCGACCTTCCAGGCGGCGACGGCTGCGGCCAAAGCGGTGTCCGAGAGCATCGAGGTCCGCGCCCTCGACTCCCGGTCCATGACGATGGGCCTCGGGCTGATGGTGCTCGACATCGCCGACATGGCTGCGGCTGGGGCCGACCTCGACGCACTCGAGGCTCGGGTTGAAGAGCTGGTCCCTCGGACTTCGGTGTTCGGAGCGGTGGAGAACCTCGATCACCTGGAGAAGGGCGGCCGCATCGGCGGGGCGAAGGCCCTCCTCGGCTCCCTGCTGTCCATCAAGCCAGTCGTCACCCTCGTCGACGGCGAGGTGGCGGAGGAGTCCAAGCAGCGCACCCGTGGCCGTTCGCTCCAGTACCTCGCTGACAAGGCGCTCAACTCGCCGCCGCTCAGCCGCATTGCCGTCGCCCACGGCGCAGCAACGGACATCGATGTCTTCCTGGCGCTGCTCGCCGACCTGAAGTGCGAGCATCCGATCGTGATCAGTGACCTCGGGCCCGTCATCGGCACCCATACCGGGCCGGGGACGATCGGTGTCTGCATGGTCACCGCTTCCTAGAACCGCAACTCGACGGATCAGCGGATCGGGGGCGTCGCACCTCGCCCGGGGTATCCTCGGCAGATGGATCCGAAGCCCGAGCACCACGTGCCGTCCTTGCCCAGCATGGCCGCCCTCGACGACCTGCCCGCCAAGGGTGCTGACGCGGTCGACGCAGTCGTCGACTTCATCCAGAACAAGGCCGTCCGGCCGCTCACCCTGGCCACTCGGGGCATCGTCTTCGGCATCATCGTTCTGACCGCGAGCATCGTCACGCTGACACTGCTGGCCATCACGTCGATCCGGGTGCTGACCGTCTATATCCCGGGCAACCGAGTGTGGGTGTCGGACCTCATCGTGGGCGTGATCTTCGTCGCCGCAGGCATGGTGGCCTGGTCCATGCGCATCGAGGAGCGCTCGGTATGACCGAGTCCCGTGACGTCGTCATCATCGGATCAGGGCCCGCCGGGCTGACCGCGGCCATCTACGCCTCCCGGGCGCAACTCTCCCCCCTGGTCATCGAGGGCGAACCGTCCTCCACGAGCGATCAGCCCGGTGGTCAGCTGATGCTGACCACCGAAGTCGAGAACTTCCCGGGATTTGTCGAGGGGGTCATGGGACCCGAGCTGATGAGCTCCTTCCGGGCGCAAGCAGCGCGGTTCGGCACTGAGTACGTGACCGCCAAGGTGTCTCGTGTCGACCTGTCAGAACGCCCATTCCGCCTGTGGGTGGGCGACCCCGATGCCGCCGAGCCCACCTATGCCGCCGACGCGCTCATCGTGGCCACAGGGGCCAAGTCGCTGATGCTCAACCTGCCCAACGAGGAGCGCCTGCTCGGCTACGGAGTATCGACCTGTGCCACGTGTGACGGTTTCTTCTTCCGAGGTCTGGAGATCGCCGTCGTCGGTGGCGGCGACTCTGCGCTCGAAGAAGCCCTGTTCCTGACCAAGTTCGCGGACAAGGTCACGATCATCCACCGCCGCGGCGAACTACGGGCTTCCAAAGTCATGCAGAAGCGGGCGATCGACCACCCCAAGATCGAGTTCCTCTGGCATTCGGCTGTCATCGACGTGATGGGAGACACCAAGGTGTCCGGCATCCGGGTGCGGAACCTCGAAACCGGCGTGGAGTCGGACATGGCGCTGTCGGGCCTGTTCGTTGCCATCGGGCACCAGCCGAACACCGGTCTGTTCACCGGTCAGTTGGACATGGAAGCCAGCGGCTACCTGAAGACCGTCGGAACAACCACGTACACCAACGTGGAAGGGGTCTTCGCCTGCGGCGATGTCCAGGACCACCGCTACCGGCAGGCGATCACCGCCGCCGGATCGGGGTGCATGGCTGCCATCGATGCCGAGCGCTGGCTCGAGGACCAGGCCGCGTCGCACCACTGACGTCGAAGCCCGAGCGTGCTGGCGCCCGGGTCGATGGGAATGAGAACGGTCGTGCGGCGGTTGATGACCTAGCGTGTCCCGTCAGGCACACCAGTACGACCCGGACCGGGTCGAGGAGGAACAGGCATCATGAGTGAGAAGATCGCAAACCTGACCGACGCTAGTTTTGACGAGCATGTCAAGGCTTCCGACGTTCCCGTGCTGGTGGACTTCTGGGCGGAGTGGTGCGGGCCGTGCAAGATGATCGCCCCAGTGCTCGAGGAGATCGCCGCCGAGCAAGAGGGGAAGCTCGAGATCGTGAAGCTCAACATCGACGACAACCTCGACGTCACCCGTCGGTTCGATGTGATGAGCATCCCGACCCTCATCTTGTTCAAGAACGGCGAGCCGGCCATGCGGGTCGTGGGCGCCAAGGGCAAGGGTCAGCTGCTCCAGGAGCTGTCGGAACACCTTTGAGCCGACCGTCGGCCCTGTTCGGGCGAACACCCCTGGTGTCCGAGCAGATGGCGGCCGGTGCGCTTCGTTGAGCCCCGACCGCGAGATCCATCTGGCACTGGGTGACGAAGGCCAGGCCGTCACTGATGTCCAGCGACGCCTCGCCGACCTGGACTTTTCCACCGGTGTCGACCAACAGGGCTCCTTCCGTGAGGGCACCCGTGCAGCCATCGAGGCCTTTCAGTATCGGCGCGGGCTTCGAGTCGACGGCGTCTGCGGGCGCCAGACCTGGTCGGCGCTGGTGGAAGCCGGAAGGCGCCTGGGCGACCGGTTCCTCTATCGCCGGTCCCCCATGCTCCGGGGCGATGACGTCGCCGAACTTCAGCAGCGCCTGAGTGCCCTCGGCTTCGACACTGGCAGGGTCGACGGGATATTCGGTGACCTGACATCGGCCGCCCTCGGAGAGTTCCAACGGAATGCGGGGGTGCCGGTCGACGGCATCGCCGGTGCGACCACCGTCTCGGAGCTCTTGCGCTTCGGGTCCCGCCACGATGGTTCGGAGCTGGTATCCGCCGTCAGGGACCGCGAGCGGCTGCGACAGGCGCCGCGGACCCTGGCCGGACTGAGGGTCTCCCTGGGTGAGGAGGGCGGCTTAGGGGCAGTCGTGGGGGCTGTGCGGCGTCTGCTGGTGAACCAGGGGGGACTGGTGACCACACACCACCACCCTGACGGATCGATCCAGGCCGCCGAGGCCAACGCTGCCGAGGCTGAGGTCTATGTGGGGATCCGCTTGGGGACGGAACAGGGCTGTTCGTCGTCGTACTACGCCGGTTACCGCTACTCCTCCCCCGGCGGGCGCCGTTTGGCAGAGCTGCTCCACGTTTCTCTCGCCAGCACGTTGGCGCTCCCTGACGGTGGCAGCCGAGGGATGTCCCTTACCGTCCTGCGCGAGACCCAGATGCCCGCAGTGATATGCGAAATCAGCCCCGCCTCGGTGATCGTCGAACGATCCACCGTTGTCGCGCAGTCCATCGTGGACTCACTAGCCGAGTGGGTGGACACCGCCTGGGATTGAAGCGCCCGGCCAGAGGCTGCACGGCATCCACCTCTACCTCAGGTCGGCTCTCAACGGTAATCCACAACCTCATGCACAGGTTGTGGACGAATCTCTACCATTGCTTCAGGGATGTGAACTACCACGCTAAGTGACACTCTGAGCAGGTAATACCTAAGTTATGTCAGTTAACCTTACTCAGAGTGAACTCAGCCAACGGTGGAAGTCTCTACTCCTCCGACCATCAGCTTGTAGATTCTCTCCAGATCCTCGAGTGTGGCGAACTCGACGACCACCTTGCCTCGCTTAGAGGACATGTCCACCTTCACCCGGGTGTTCAGATGGCTCGAAAGGAGCTCCTCCAACTCGAGGATGCCCGGAGGTGGTAGCTGCCGGGGCCCTGGAGTGTGAGGTGCAGCTCCGTTCGTCGTCGGGATCTCCGTTGCCGGCTGATGGACTTCGGCTCCCCCGCCCACGGCTACTGGCGCGACCTCTGGGGTCGTGTCCCGCCCTCCATCGGCTTCGCCATTGTGCTCGCGAACCATCTCCTCGATCGCACGAACCGTCAAGCCATCGGATACCGCCGACCGGGCCAGAACCTCCTGGTAGCCCCGGTCAGGCGTGCCGAGAAGGGCTCGGGCGTGGCCAGGGCTGATCTGTCCTTCGGCCAGTAGTCGCTGCACCCCCGTCGGCAACTGCAAGAGGCGGAGGATGTTGGTGACTGCTGTTCGACTCTTCCCGACCCTCGTAGCCACCTGATCGTGGGTGAATCCGAACTCTTCGATCAGTTGCTGGTAGGCCGCTGCCTCCTCGAGCACGTTGAGGTCCTGACGGTGGAGGTTCTCCACTAAGGCCTGTTCGAGAGAGTGCGTGTCGTCCGATGTCTGGATCAGCACCGGAATCGTATGCAAGCCCGCTCGTCGCGAGGCGCGCCACCGTCGCTCACCGGCGATCAACTCGAACTCGTCAGACGACTCCCCGCCGATACGACGCACCAAGATCGGCTGCAGAACTCCAAGTTCCTTGATCGAGGCAGCCAACGAAGACATTGTCTCCTCGTTGAAGTCCACTCTTGGCTGGCGCGGATTCGGCTTGATGTTCCCGATCGGCACCTCCCGGAGGGCTGATGTGCGATCGCCTGTTACCTCGGTGGGGATGAGAGCGCTGAGGCCCTTCCCCAGCCCGCTACGACGTGCCACCGCTGACCTCCTTGGCTAGTTCTCTATAGGCGATCGCCCCACGAGATGCGGGGTCGAAGGCTGTGATCGGCTGACCGAACGACGGTGCCTCGGAAAGTCGGACGGTGCGGGGAATCACAATTCGACAAACCTTGTTGCCGAAATGTTCCCGGACTTCTGTGGCCACCTGGTCGGAGAGCTTCGTACGTGCGTCGTACATGGTGAGGACGATGGTCGAGATGTCCAGCCGAGGGTTCAGATTCGAAGCCACCAGATGGACGTTCCTCATCAACTGACTCAGTCCTTCGAGGGCGTAGTACTCGCATTGAATCGGAACGAGTACCTCACTGGCGGCAGCCAAGGCGTTCACAGTGATCAAACCCAGCGAAGGGGGGCAGTCGATCAACACATAGTCGAAGTCGTCGATTACCGATTCAATGGCACGCTTCAGCTTGAGTTCGCGGCTGAAGGCGGGCACGAGTTCGATTTCAGCGCCAGCTAGGGCGATCGTCGCCGGAGCCACGAAGAGGTTCTTCATACTGGTGGGCTCTACGCAGTCCTCCAGCGAGCAGTCGCGCATCAGGACGTCGTACATCGACAACTCGAAGTTTCGAGCATCGATGCCCAAACCGGTAGTCGCGTTCCCTTGAGGGTCGAGGTCGATGACCAGCACCCGGAACCCGAGTTCCGCCAAGGCCGCTCCCAGATTTACCGATGTGGTGGTCTTGCCCACCCCGCCCTTCTGATTTGCTACTGCCAGAACACGGGGGAGTGGATTACCCGACGCTGCCTGGGCTTGTCGAACCGTTGGGGCAGTGCCCGATCCAGCGTTCTTTTTCGCCGTGGCCCGACCCAACTGGTCCGCTATCGATTCTTCGACGGCCACCTCGTCGGGTCGGGGGGAGTCTGTAACCGCCAAAGGATCGGTCCCATCGACAGATTCGACTGGAGTTGATTCTGGTGCATCCACTGTGGCTTCCACTTCCACGGTCTCTTTGACCGATTCGGGTTCCGTCGGAACTGAGTTGCTCGCCGCATCCGAAACCTCCGAGGTAGGCGCCGGGGAGTCGGTGGGGGAGATAGCAGCCTCCACTTTGGAAGAGTCAGTGGGGGAGTCGGCGGGAGAAGCTTCGGAAGGCTCCTCGATCTTCCTCGGGGTGCCAGCGGCAGACGACTCTTGCTCGCTACCTACTGAATCCTCCACCTCAGCCAACTTCACCGAACCCTGTTCCACGGAACCGGAACTCGAGGCTGAAACATCAGAAGAGGGGCCCTGAGGGGATGGCCTGTTCCGACCACGACGTCGGCCGCGCATTATCGTCTCCTCGAGTAGGCAGGGTGCAAGGGCTTCATACTCCCCCGGTCTGACCCTCAGGTCAAGCATCCCGACCAATTGTTTCACGTGAAACGTCGAGGGTTCACGAAAAGCCCTGATCCAGCGCTTCTGCACCGTCAGATCTCAATCTCGATCTCTCGGCTGGATGCCTTTGAGGGCACCCCTGGCCACCAGGCTGTACAGCCATAGAGCCTCTCTCCTGCACTATCCGACCGGACAACGAGGCCGGGGGGACATGTAGTGGAACTTCCCGGTTCAAGGTCCTCATTCCTCCGATTGGTCGTTGCTGCCTGCCGTGGTGTGTCAAACAGGAACCCCGCGCCTCAGGATATGAACAGTCCCCTCGGCTCCGGTTGGCGGAACACCCTCCGGATCGCCGTCGGATGCATTGGTTCTGTAGACAGAGTTCTGGCGCGTCGCTGTTCCCATCACATTCGAAAGTGGGGGAGTGCCGTTCTGTCTCCTGCCTCCCTGTCTCCCTGTCTCCCTCCCTGCCTGTGTCGAATCTCTCCAGCGTCAACGATGGACCGTCACCGAGCGGGGACTCCCTATGTGCGAAACCGCCCATATCGATCACCCACTTCCACTCGGGCTGCTCCAAGGGGTTACGGATAAGCGCCTCCGTACGGGTTGAGACAAGCTCCACCGTCCCGGGGACGAAGATGGTTGGATAATCCCCTCCGCTCCCCTTCCCAAGAACTTCCAAGATATCTACCTACGGCTCAGTCTCTCTGTTTCGCTTGCGGATGTGGCTACCAATTGAAACTTCCGCGGCTCCAGGTGGTGAAGGAGCTGTTCCCAGGTCCAGATGCTTCGTGGTTCTCTTCCTCTGGCTCTGTCCGTTCCTCCTTGTTGAGGGTGGCTCGCTGTGGTTGGCCACATCGGCGATCTCCCGAACTCCCTCGAGCTGCCAACGGGCCATGGGCGTTCTCAATGGGAACAGCCAACAGCCAACCAAGTGCTGTCGTCGGTCCTTGCAGATTCCGCTGCGGCTCCACCGCCCTGACCTAAAGCCCCAACTGGGACCTGCTCAACGACTGGAGGATCTGGATGGGCTGGGCTGGGCTGGGCCAGGGGACTCCTACACACAGGGGAAGTTGGGACATTTCCAGGGGAATCGCCCACACTGAAGCGGAGGTCGTGACAATGGTGTCTACATCCGTCGCTAATCTCAGCGTCC
>CAININ010000306.1 GCA_903849265.1 uncultured Acidimicrobiaceae bacterium | reverse complement strand
TCCATTGGGCGCGGCTACGAGCCGATGTCGGTGCGAGGTCCTGCACTGATCGTCCTCGGACTCGCAGTCTTCCTCCTCCTCGGAGGGGTGGTCTCCGCTGCAATCAGCAGCGAGTCGAACCCGACCTTCTCCACACGCAAGGTCGTCCTGGCTGACGGGGTGACGATCCACCTGGCCCCCGCCACCACGAAGTTCCACGGCATCATCAGCAACGGCGAACCGCCGGCGGACATCATCGGCAACCTCGGAATCCCGAAGGAGTCCGTGGTCAGCGGAGTCCGCAACTCAGACCAGCACGCCGCCCAGTTCGACCGGACGGTCACGCTCCACAGCCAGTTCGCACAAGGTCAGATCATCGAGGCCTACACCCGCATGATGCGGGCGGCCGGGTGGCAGGTCATCTACTCCGGTCCTGCCCCTCAAGGCACCCCCGGTTCCACCGAGGTGCTGGCCAAGCACGGGAGCAGCGACGGCTTCTACTGGGAGACCGGCGTCGTCGCCTCTCCCACCACGCCCGCTGGCACCACGCCGTATTCGGTAGAGGTGTTCGAGACTCCCGACGGCAACTGAGCCTCACCTGCGCCACCGTCGAGCAGTTCCTCGTGCTCGTCGGCCGGATCGCTCGACCGGCGGAACATCCAGGCCCACAAGAACAGGTTGATCGGATAGAGCAGATAGCCCACCCGGGTGGCCGGAGCCAGCAAGATGGCCACCAGCATCACCCAACCGGTGAGCTTCGCCACCTCAGCCGCGTCACGCGGCGGGTTGCGCAGCAGTCTCCACCCGAGCACCGCCAGCCCGAGGATGGCAGCCACGATCACATAGGGGCGATGCACCCCCGGAAACGCCGACACCAGGATGTGCCCGGGCAGGGCGCTGGCCGCCGGTGATGCCACCCCGGCGAGGCCGAGCGGAAACCGGATCACGTTGTCGATGAACGCTGATGGGTTGTGCAAGGCGACCGGGACCACTACAGGCACCACAAAGGCCAGGACGGCCAGCAGGTAGCGCCCGATGGCTCGACGGCCCTGCAGGTCGGCGACCGCGAACAGAGCCAGGAACACTAGGGGCCACGCCGTGAATTTGAGGGTGCTGGCCGCCCCGAGTGCGAGACCGGCCAGTATCGGTCGACGTCGCTGCAGCGCCACGAGTCCGAGCAGCATCAGCGCCACCACCGGCATGTCGTCCCCACCGGTGGCGAGGGGCAACGCCGCGGTGGGCAGCACGGTCAGCGCCTGCAGCGAGCGGACACGGGCATCGGACCGTGGACGCACGCGGCTCAAGGCGAAGCCCGCCACGAGGAGAGTGAACAGGAGGAACTGGATCCGGGCATCGGTGAGCCGGGCCTCCACCTTGGACCCGCTGGAGAATCCGAACACCACCATTCCCGGCAGGTACGGGTAGTAGAGCTCGTAGACCGGCAGCGTGCTCTGGTTGATCAGGATGTGGCCGTTTCGGTCGATCACCTGGTACGGGTCGTTGCCGTGGGCAGCCCGGATCCCGGCCCGTTCGACGACCAGCACCTCGGGCTGGACATGGAGGGCGGCGTTGCCTTCAGACGCCCACACCACCTCGAGGGCCAACGGGACGACCGTGGCCCCGAACAGCACAAGGGCGAAGGCTGCGATCCGGGCTGCCTTGCGGCGACGCATCGAACGAGCTCCGTCGTCGCCGCGGGCCTCGAGGATGGCACTGCGCCGTGCGACCAGCACCATCAGCACCGTGGCTACCACGTACGGGCCGACCGCGAGCTGCCCCCACTGGCGATAGAGCGGGATGCCGACCGCCAGCGCCGTGACCGCGGCGAACAGGGCGGATGCGGCATACAGGAAGGCGTCCCTCCCCTCGCCCGACAGGGACCGAATCGGCTCCAATGCGGCCGAACAGGCGGAGCGGAGCTGATCAGCGGTCACGGGCACCGTCCTCGGCGAACAGCTGGCGGTAGAAATCGAGTTCGGCAGTGAGTGCGGCCTCGATCGTGTCGGCACGTCGGAAGCCATGGGACTCACCGTCAAAGAC
>CAININ010000305.1 GCA_903849265.1 uncultured Acidimicrobiaceae bacterium | reverse complement strand
CTTCCGATCTCGGACCCGCTGGTAGCTCCGGAGTCGTTGCCGCACCTCCCTCGAGGCCCGTCCGGGAGCCCGCGTGAGCGGACGGACCGGTGCGATGGGAGCCAGCGACCTCCGAACGATCCGGACCCCTGAGGGCAGGTCAGAGGCACCACCCGCCGCGGACGGCTCGGCCACCGGGGTCGCGCCCGTCGAGACCGTGCCCATCGGCGACCTCAGCACCATCCTCGACGAGGAGACCACGCTCGACTCGCCCTGGCTCGTCATCGTGTGGAACGACCCGATCAACCTCATGTCCTACGTGACCTTCGTGCTGCAGAAGCTCTTCGGCTACTCCAAGGAGAAGGCCACCTCGCTGATGCTCGATGTCCACAACAAGGGGCGGGCCGTCGTGTCGTCAGGGAGTCAGGAACGGGCCGAGCTCGACGTCTACCGGCTCCATGAGCACGGACTGTGGGCGACGATGGAACAGTCCGCATGAGTTCACCCTTCCGGCGTCGCCGTGACGGTCGCTACGTCATCCGGCTCGACGCCAACGCACGCACCGTCCTGGCCGACCTGGCCGGCCAGCTGCCCGAAGCCATCGGGTCCCGGGATCCGATGGTGCGTCGCCTCTTCCCTCCCGCCTATCCGACGGCCGAGCTGGCCGCGTCGGAGCGGGAGTACCGAGAGCTCGTGGATACTGCTCTGGTCAATCACCACACCCGGTCCCTCGAGGTTCTGGTGGCCACGGCCTACGCCGACACGCTCAGCGAAGCGGAGTTCCACTCCTGGCTCGACGCCATCGGATCCATCCGATTGGTGCTCGGAACCCGGCTCGACATCCACGAGGACATGGAGCCTCTGGCGCCCGATCACCCCATGGCCGGCGAGTACGAGCTCTTCGCATTCCTCGGAGAAATGCAGTACCTGATGGTCGAAGTACTGGCCGAAGATCTGCCCGAAGAAGGCCGGGCCGAGGGCACCCTCTGAACCTCTGCTAAAGTCCGGGAGCCCTATTCGGGATCGAGCCCCCATCGTCTAGCGGCCTAGGACGCCGCCCTTTCAAGGCGGTAACACGGGTTCGAATCCCGTTGGGGGTGCTGTACTCCCCAGCGCAGTATTGCTGGTTGGGGACCTGTGGTGCAGTTTGGAGTGCACGCCGCCCTGTCAAGGCGGAGGTCGCGGGTTCAAATCCCGTCAGGTCCGCCACCCCGGAACTCCCTCGTGGAGATCCGGGGCGAGGTCGGGTAGCTCAGTTGGTAGAGCGCGCGCCTGAAAAGCGTGAGGTCACCGGATCGACGCCGGTCCCGACCACCAAAGAACGTCCGGAGCGTGGCGCATCGGCGCCACTGTCGCCCTCAGGTGGTGCAGTCCAGCGGAGCCACCTTGAGTCCGAGCGCTCCGGCAGCAGCGTGCAGGCGTACGTCCCACACGGCCATCACCGGATCGATAGAAGCGATCGCTACTGCGCTGGCCAGATGCACCGCATCGGCTCCGGACAAGGAGTGCCGGACGGCAAGAGCTCCGGCTGTGCGACTCACCGCAAGGCGCTCGAATCGAAGTAAACGGCTCCCACTATTCCGTACGCAGGTGCGAAACGACATCGGACAGTGGCCGGCCTGGATTGACCACTCGTGGTCGGTCGGCAACAGCAGGACGATCGACTCGACCGGGTCGACCGATGATCCCCTCGGCCTCCAATCGCTCGAGGTGGCCGGATGATCCGATACCGACCAAGCGAACGACCGGCAGCCCTCTATCGGTGACCACGACCTCCTCACCGAGACGAGCACGGTCGATCCACTGACCAAGATGGGCACGAAGGTCGGTGATCGATACGTCCATTGTTGAAGTGTACAAGTGCTTGGTCCATGTTTTGTACGGATGGAGAGCACCGGGTTTGGTGCGAAACATGCCGCTTGCCCAGATCGCCACCAAGGACGCTGGAGATCAGCGCAGCGAGACGAGCCACATCACCAGGGCGATGATGCCGGCGTTGATGCCGAATCCGACCGCCGTGTGGCCCAGTCGGGCCCAGGTGAACGGGGTCTTCATGCCCGTGTAGGCCGGCCAGTAGAGGCGCTTCTCTTTGTAGATCTTGTGGCCGAGCGCCCGAAGGGCATCCGCCAGGTACTGCTT
>CAININ010000304.1 GCA_903849265.1 uncultured Acidimicrobiaceae bacterium | reverse complement strand
TGCCATCATCGTGCTGATCCTCATCTTCCTGCCTCACCACCACCAGAGCGTCTCGGCGGTCTTCACCACTCGGGTCAACAACACCGGCTGCGTCGGGGGCAAGACCGGAGGGCTCGGCTTCCTCTTCATCGTCCTGCCGATCGGCGCGCTGCTCACGCAGTACACGATCACCGGATACGACGCCTCGGCTCACCTTTCTGAGGAGACCAAGGGTGCGGCCAACACGGCGGCCAAGGGCATCTGGCGGTCGATCTTCTACTCGGCCATCGGCGGTTGGATCCTTCTGCTCGCCTTTCTCTTCGCCGTCCAGAGCCCGGCTGGGGTGTCCAAGGGCGGCGGCGGTGTGGCCGTGATCTTCACCCAGGCCCTGACCTCGAAGTGGGGAGGCATCGTCCTGTTCATCTCGGCCGCCGGACAGCTGTTCTGCACGATGGCCTGCATGACCAGCTGCTCGCGCATGCTGTTCGCCTTTAGCCGCGACGGCGCAGTGCCCGCCTCCAAGACGTGGTCGACACTGAGCAAGAAGCGGGTGCCGGTCGCCGGAGTGCTCCTCACTGTCGTCATCGCCCTGGTTTTGACGGCACCGGCGCTCATCCCCGTGGACATCGGCGGTGTGCCCGTTCCGATCGCCTTCTTCGCCGTCGTGTCGATCGGTGTGATCGGTCTCTACTGGTGCTTCTCCATCCCGATCTGGCACCGCTGGCGGCTGGGCGACAAGTTCCAGGTGGGTGAGTGGAACCTGGGAACGAAGTACAAGTGGCTCTGTGCGGTCGCACTCCTCGATGTGGTCGTGGTCACGTTCATGGCCTTCATGCCCACCACCAGCTTCGGCGTGCCCGGCAATACCGGATTCTCGTGGAAGTTCGTGAACTACACGATCATCGTGGTGCCCGTGGCCATGATCGCGCTGTGGGCCTACTGGCACCTCTCGGTCAAGAAGTGGTTCACCGGCCCGAAGACGACCATCGACACCCCAGATGACGGGGCGAACGTCCTGGCCTAGCGATCGACGACTTCGAGACGGCCCGAGGGCCGGACCTCGATGCACGCAATGCAGTGCGACGACCCGCCCGCAAGGGCGGGTCGTCCGCGTGAGTGGCTGTGCGGCGGACGCGGGGCGCTCCAACCGGACCTTGAGACCCCCGAGGACCGGCGGTACAGTCGTCGTGACGGAGCCGACGTGGGAGACGACGTGATCACAACAGTGGGGCGTGATGGGGTCGCCGACCTGCTCCCTCTTGGGCTCCGCGACAAGATCGACGTGCTCCGTGGCCGACCTTGTGAAGTTGCCGAACTGGCTGGTGGGCTCACCAACCGGAATCTCAAGGTCACTACGTCCGAAGGTTCCTATGTGGTCCGGATCTTCGGTCAGGGCTCGAAGTCCCTCGCCATCGACCGTGAGCACGAATACCGCAACTCGACCATCGCCGCCAGCTCCGGGGTCGGGGCGTCCGTGCACCAGTTCCTTGCCGATGACTCGGTCCTGGTGATCGGCTACATCGAGGGCCGGACGTTCAGGGACGACGACTTCTCGGGGGAACAGGTCATCGAACGGGTAGCAGCGGCCTGTCGCCGCCTGCACGACGGGCCCCCGTTCGTCAACGACTTCGACATGTTCGCCATCCAGCGCGGCTACCTCGACCTGGTGCAGTCTCGTGGGTATCGACTCCCCGACAACTACCTGGACTTCGCCCCCGAGGTCGAGCGGATCCGCCGTGCCCTAATGGTCCGAGCTGAGCCAACGGTGGCATGCAACAACGACCTGTTGGCCGGAAACTTCATCGACGACGGCGAACAGATCCGCCTGATCGACTACGAGTACTCCGGCAACAACGATCCCTGCTTCGAACTTGGCAACATCGCTAGCGAGTGCCATCTGACCGACGACCAGCTGGACCACCTGATCACCTCGTACTTCGGGCAGCGTCTGGTCAACAAGCTGGCCCGGGCCCGCCTCCAGGCGTTGATGTCTCAGTACGGGTGGACCTTGTGGGCCTCGATCCAGGAGGCGACGAGTGACATCGACTTCGCCTTCTGGCCGTGGGGACTGGAGAAGTACGACCGAGCCGTAGAGACCTTCCGCGGTCCCACGCTCGCCCAACTGATCGAAGATGTGCAGCGGGCCGACTAACCAGCGACCACCCGGGAACGCATCAGACACCAACAGCAAGATCCAGCAGCGAGGACCAACGGACATGAGCACAGAAGACGAACTGCCGGGTCGGGCACAGGTGGTGATCATCGGAGGAGGAATCGTCGGGACCAGCGTCGCCTACCACCTCACCCATCTCGGGTGGACCGATGTGGTGCTCATCGAACAGGGTCAGCTGTCGTCAGGAACGACCTGGCACGCCGCCGGTCTGGTCGGACAGCTGCGGGCGACCGAAGGTGGGACTCGGCTCGTCCAGTACTCGGCAACGCTCTACAGCGAACTGGAGCAGGAGACCGGACTGGCCACCGGCTTCAAGCGATGCGGCGGGGTGACCGTTGCCCGCACCGAGGACCGGATGGTCCAGCTGCGGCGCACAGCGGCGACCGCCGAGTCCTACGACCTCGAGTGCGAGCTCATCTCGGCGGACCAGGCCAAGGAGCGATACCCGATCCTCGCCACCGAGGATCTCCTGGGTGCGATCTGGCTGCCCGGGGACGCCACGGCGAACCCGGTGGACGTCACCGCATCGCTGGCGCGCGGGGCCCGCACCGGTGGCGCCAAGGTGTTCGAACGTACCCGCGTCATCGGTATCGACCAGGCCGGCGGACGAGTGACGGGGGTGATCACCGACCGCGGATCGATCGAGGCCGAGGTGGTGGTGAACTGCGCAGGTCAGTGGGCGAAAGCCGTCGGCGCATTGGCAGGGGTCAACGTGCCGCTCCACTCCGCCGAGCACTTCTACGTCGTCTCCGAGCAGATCGATGGAGTGCACACCGACCTCCCGATCCTTCGGGACCCTGATGGCTACACCTACTTCAAAGAAGAGGTGGGCGGCTTGGTGATCGGCGGATTCGAACCTGAGGCGAAGCCGTGGGTCGCGCCCGACCAGCTCCCGTATCCGTTCGAGTTCCAGCTCCTCGACGAGGATTGGGATCACTTCTCGATCCTCATGGAGAGCGCAATCGAGCG
>CAININ010000303.1 GCA_903849265.1 uncultured Acidimicrobiaceae bacterium | reverse complement strand
TTCGTCGAGGGTTCCGAACCCGCCAGGCAGGACGATGAATCCGTCGGACTCCTTCAGCAGCATCAGCTTGCGAGTGAAGAAGTAGCGCATCTCGACGAGCTTGGGGTCCTGGGCGATGAACTGGTTGGCCCCCTGTTCGTGGGGGAGCCGGATGTTCACTCCGACGGACTGGTCCCGCCCGGCCCCTTCCATCCCGGCGGCCATGATCCCAGGGCCGGCCCCGGTCACCACCATCCATCCGGCCCCCGACATGGCCGCGGCCAACGAACGGGCTTGTCGGTAGGCGGGGTGATCGGGTTCCGTACGGGCCGAACCGAAGATCGTCACCTTCATGCGCTTGCGAAGCGGCTGGAAGACCGTGAACGCATCCGCCATCTCGGCCAAGGCGGTGTCCGCCACTTTCAGGTCGATCACATCGGTGCCCCGCTCGAGCAAGCCCGCCACGGTGGCGAGCATCGACCGGTAGAGGCGCCGCTCGGTTGGGGTCCGGGCCAAGGCGATGCGATCTTCGATGGCATCGCCGAGTGCACCTTCTTCGAAGGATGATCCCGACACGTCAGCCGATCGAAGCAAGCACGGGGCCGTGGCCGTCTGGGTGGACGACCCGTCCGTACAGCGTGGTGCGCTGAACCAACGTCCGGCCCAGCGGGGCGACCAGGGCTGCGAACGACTCGGCGTCCATCATCTGGCCGTGGCTGGCCCCGGCTGCCCGCGAGATGTTCTCGTCTATGAGGGTGCCGCCGAGGTCGTTGACGCCGGCTCGCAACAGCTGCCGGGCACCGTCGGCGCCCAGCTTCACCCAGCTCAGCTGGATGTTGTCGATGGCCCCGCGATATGCGATCCGTCCGACGGCATGCATGAGGAGCGTCTCGCGGAAGGTGGGACCTCGACGCGACCGCTTCCTGATGTAGATGGGAGTGGCCATGTGCACGAACGGAAGCGGCACGAACTCGGTGAACCCGCCGGTCTCGAGTTGCAGGTCGCGTGTGCGGATCAGGTGGCGGGCCCAGGAGCGCGGCTGCTCGATGGCACCGAACATGATGGTCACGTTCGAGTTGAGGCCGACGCTGTGTGCTGCCCGGTGCGCCTCGAGCCACTCTTCGGTGTTGATCTTGTCGGGGCAGAGGACGGCCCGGACTTCGTCGTCGAGGATCTCGGCCGCGGTGCCGGGGATGGTGCGGAGTCCGGCGTCGCGCAGCAGCACGAGATAGTCGGTCAGGGGCATCTCGGACCGGCGGGCTCCCTCGGTCACTTCGAGCGCGGTGAACCCGTGGATGTGGATAGTGGCCGACGCCTCTCGGACGGCCTGGATCACGTGGAGGTAGTAGTCGCCGTCGAAGTCGGGATGGATACCGCCCTGAAGGCACACCTCTGTCGCCCCCATGGCCTCGGCTTCCGCCACCCGGTCGGTGATCTCGCTCAGTTCGAGCAGGTAGGGCGCCCCGCGAAGGTTGAGCGACAAGGGCCCTTTGGAGAATGCGCAGAACTTGCACTTGAACGTGCAGACGTTGGTGTAGTTGATGTTCCGGTTGGCGACGTAGGTGACCTCGTCACCGACGATCTCGGACCGCAGCTGGTCGGCCACCTCGGCGATGGCCCGCACTTCGGGCCCTCGGGCCCCGAAGAGGGTGACGATCTCGTCCTCGCCGACGGTCTGACCGGCGAGCACGCCGGCGAGGACCTCGCCCACCGCCCCGCCTGGCGATGCAAGGCCGCCGAGCGGCGGTGTAGCCGGTGTCGTTACGTCGGTGCCAGCACCCTTGTCGACGGGATCGAGCAGATGGGGCGGCGGAAACTCGCCACCAGACGCCCACGGGTGATCGCGGCCGAGACCCTCGGCATCCGAGGCGTCCATGACGGGGAAGCGGAGGGCGTCGTCCAGCCACCGGTCGGGGTCGAGGGCGAACTCGGGGTAGAGCGTGAGCCGGGGGGCCAGGACGTGCCCCGTCGCTTCGGTGGCGTCGCGAAGGATCCCGAGTGCAGGCCAGGCCCGCTCGGGGTTGACGTGGTCGGCAGTCACTGGCGACACCCCGCCCCAGTCATCGATCCCGGCGGCAACCAGCGGAGCCAGCTCATCAGAGAGGTTGGGCGGTGCCTGCAAGTGGATGTCGGTCGGAAGCACCAGGCGGGCGGCGGCAATGGTCCACAAGAACTCGTCGGTCGGGCACGGGGGGTGCTTGTGCATCGAGGTGCCCGCTTTGGGCAGGAAGTTCTGGACGATCACCTCTTGGACGTGGCCGTGCCGGGCATGGCTGGCGGCGATGGCCTCCAAGGTGTCGAGGCGGTCTTGACGGGACTCGCCGATGCCGACGAGGAGGCCGGTGGTGAAAGGGATGCCGAGCACGCCAGCGGCATCCAATGTGGCGAGGCGTCGGGCGGGGACCTTGTCCGGAGCGGAACGGTGGGCGTCGAGGTCGCCGTTGGTGGACTCGATCATCATCCCCTGACTCGCCGACACCGTGCGCAGGGCGGCGAGCTCGTCAGCGGCGAGGGCGCCGGCGTTGGCATGGGGGAGGAGACCGGTCTCCTCGAGCACGGCAGAGCACGCCGCCACCAGGTACTCGACCGTCGAGGAGTAGCCGTGGTCGGCGAGCCATTCGGCGGCCGCCGGGTACCGGTCTTCGGGACCTTCGCCCAGGGTGAAGAGGGCCTCGTGGCATCCGGCGGCCCGTCCGGCCTTGGCGATAGCGAGGACGTCGTCGAGCTCGAGGTAGGGAGACTCGAGGCGGGCCGGAGCCTTGGCGAATGTGCAGTATCCGCACCGATCCCGGCACAGCATCGTCAGAGGGATGAACACCTTCGGGGAGAACGTCATCCGGGTGCCGAAGGCGGCATCACGCACGGCGGCCGCACGTTTCATCAGCTCGGACAACGGGGCGTCGAGCAGTGTGGCCCGGTCGACGGCTCCTGGGCTGCGCGACACGGAGGAACCGGGGTCGGCGGACATCTCGGTCACCTTACCGGAGGTGCCCCGACAACCCGGCGGGCGGGGCTCATCCGCGCTCGTCAGGAACGAGGTGGCCCAGCGCCTCATCGTCGACCAGCCACAAGATGTCCTCACCAATGACCCGGTTGGCCGGCAGATCCTCGCCGGACTTGATCCGAGCCAGTGCCTGATGCTTCGACGATCCGGACACGGTGAACACGATCTGATGGGCCCGGGCGATGCCGGCATACGTCATGGTGATCCGGTCGTGAGGGTTGACCCCGTCGGGGTCGCGGTTGGCTACGACCAGGTGCGTCGGGTCGGTGTCGTCGAGGGCGGCCGAGTGGGGGAAGAGCGATGCGCAGTGCCCGTCGGGCCCGAGTCCGAGGTGGATCAGGTCGAGCCGGGGGAGCGACGCCACCAGGGCCTGGTACTCGGCTGCCGCGGTGCTCGGCGTACCCGAGGTGTACATCGGGTGATCCGAACGGACCGGTCCGACCACGTCGAGCAGGGTCTCGGTGATCATGCGGTGGTTGGAGTCCGCGTCGTCGGGCGGCACGCACCGCTCGTCCCCCAAGAACACGTCGACTCCCGACCAGTCCACGCCCTCTCGTGCGGCCAGGGTCTGGTAGCACTCTGCGGCGGTCCCCCCGCCTGACAGCACGAGGGAGAACCCCTTCGTGCCCGCTCGGCGCACGCCGTCGGCCACCAGGTCGGCAAACGCCTGTGAGACGGAGTCGACGAGTCTCACGGTGCCGTTCATCTCGTCACTGCTCCAAGCGGGTCTGGCGGCCTCCACTGAGTTCGAGGTCCACCGCCGGATTCCGCCACTCATCGCCTGACCGCTCGACCAGGAGATCGGCCATGTGGGGACCCCAGGTCCCGGCCTCGTAGAAGTGCAGTGACGCGCCGGGCTCGGACCAGGCCTCGAGGTAGGGGTCGACGATGCGCCAGGCCTGCTCCACCTCGTCGGATCGGATGAACAGGGTGGCATCTCCGACCATGGCGTCGTGGATCAGGCGCTCGTATCCATCTGCGGCCTCCATGCCGGCGAAGGCCTCGGCGTAAGAGAAGTCCATGGCCACCGAGCGGACGTGGAACTTCTCCCCGGGAACCTTGGCGCCGAACTCCAGGCTGATCCCCTCGTCGGGCTGGATCCGCAGGATGAGGGTGTTGGGACGCAGGTCGCGGCTGGCTCGGTGGTCGAACAGGAGGAACGGCACCTGGCGGAAGGTGAGGGCCACCTCGGTGACCCGGGCGGGCAGGCGTTTGCCGGTGCGGACATAGATCGGCACACCGGCCCACCGCCAGTTCTCCACCCGAAGGCGAAGGGCCAGATAGGTCTCCGTCTGGCTATCGGCTGCGACGTCCTCCTCGTTGCGGTACCCGACGACCGGCTCGCCGTCGATGGTGCCGGCCGTGTACTGGCCCCGGACCGACTTGTCGACGGCCTCGTCGGGGGTGGGGATGTCGATGGCTTGGAGCAGCTTGACCTTTTCGTCACGGATGCGATCGGCGTCGGTGCTGGTCGGCGACTCCATGAGCGTGAGAGCCAGGACCTGCATCACGTGGTTCTGGACGATGTCGCGCAAGGCGCCGGCGGTTTCGTAGAAGCCGCCGCGGTGCTCGATACCCAGGCTCTCGGACACGGTCACCTGGACCTGTTCGATGTAGCGACGGTTCCAGATCGGCTCGAAGATGGCATTGGCGAACCGCAGAGCCAAGACATTCTGGACCGTCTCCTTGCCCATGTAGTGGTCGATCCGGTAGATCTGCTTTTCCTTGAACGCCGTGTGCATCTGCTCGTTGAGCGAGAGCGCGCTCTCGAGGTCCCGGCCGAACGGCTT
>CAININ010000302.1 GCA_903849265.1 uncultured Acidimicrobiaceae bacterium | reverse complement strand
GGTTCCAGGCAGGACGCCATCGGCCACCGGTCGGCCCAATCACGACAGTTCCACCCAGGAGAACCCCCCCACCCCCATGGAGACGGATCGCACAGCGGCGGTAGTGCCCGAGGACAGCCTCCTCGTCGGCGCGCCGACTGCCGCAGCCCGTTCCCGTTCGCTGGTCGGTTCCGTCCTGGCGCATCTCGACCGCCTGCGCGACCGCCTGGCGGGCCCGGCCGATGCGTACGAGCCGGACCCGACCCTCGACGAGGCGACGGGGACGCAAGGCCTGGTGCTCCGGCCCGCGCTTTTGGGGTTCGTCGCCATCCTCGCCGTCGCCATCGGCGCTTCGATGCCGAGTTCGCCCTTCAAGCTCGAGATGCCCGGCGTCTGGTTCTTTGGAGTGCCGAGCACGGCCGCCCCTAGTCGCTGGGGCGTCTACTTCTCGTTGGCTGCCGTCTACGGCGGGCTCCTGCTGTTCATGCGGGTGTGGTGGGGGATGCTCCGGCTCTACCGGAGCCGGAGGGGAGTTCCGGTCCGCACCATGCTGGGTGTCTTCACCCTGTGGTCGCTCCCCATCTTGGTGATCGCCCCCCTCTTCAGCCGGGACGCCTACTCCTACGCCGCCCAAGGCGAGATGGTCAGTCATCACATGAACCCGTACTTGTACGGCCCCTTCGAACTCGGCAACAACGCCTACACGGCACCGGTCGATCCGCTGTGGGGGAACTCGCCTGCGCCCTACGGCCCGATGTTCCTCCAGCTCGACGGCTTCTTCGCCCGCATCACCTTCCACAACGAACTGGCCACGATCGTCCTGCTCCGGCTGCTTGCGCTGGTCGGCGTGCTGCTGATCGCGGCTTGCGTCCCCCGCCTGGCTCGCCTCTACCACCGCGATGGAGCCGAGCTGTTCACCCTCATGGTCCTGAACCCGGTGACGATCTTCCACCTCATCGGGGGCGGCCACAACGACGCCCTCATGCTCGGACTCCTTGTCGCCGGCCTCACCATGGCCAAAGAGAAGCGCCCCATCGTCGGGATCGTGCTGTGCGCCCTGGCCACCGCGGTCAAGGCCCCAGCAGCCCTGGGCATCGTCTACATCGGCTGGAGCTGGCTCGGGACCGGCGTGCCGGTGAAGGAACGCGTCCGGCCGGTGGTCACGGCAGGGCTCATCGGATTGGGCGTCCTCGGGTTCTTCTCCTACGTGAGCGGGCTGGGCTGGGGCTGGGTCTCGATCCTCGGCACGCCCGGCGTGGTCCGGTCCTGGGCCTCGCCCACGACCGGCGTCGCCTTCGTGGTGACCGGCATCGCCCACGTGGCCCATATCGGCGTCGGGGTGGGTGGCGTGCTGTCGGTCTCCCGGTTCCTCGGGATGGTCGTGGCACTGGCGTCCGGAGCGTGGCTGCTCCTCAACAGCGACCGCATCGGCACCCTCAAGGCGCTCGGGATCACGCTGCTGCTGTTCGTGCTCCTCGGACCGGTCGTACAGCCCTGGTACCTGTCTTGGGGCCTGATCTTGCTGGCGCCGGTGGCCCTCGGCCAGCTCCGTTCGCTGATCATCGGCCTGTCGATGGTCACGGCCTTCATCGAGCTCCCGGGCGGTACCCAGCTGGTCACGACCCTTTTCCACGGCGACCCGATGTTGATCGTCCTCACCCTGCTGTGGCTGCTTGCCGTCCTGACCGTGCCGCTGTCCTCATGGGACCGGCGCACCCCTGGTGAGCTCGGCGACGTGTCGCCCTCGGCAGCGGCCGCAACGTCCGCCTGACCGCAACCGGTGCCAGCGGCCGACTGCCTCGTTACCCGATGATCGTGTGCGGCCCCTGATCGGGGCGCAGAGGGATCAATCGACGTTGATGCCGGCCCCGCCGAGCATCCGCTGCAGCACCGCCACATCGAGCCACCGGTTGAACTTCCGGCCTATCTCGCGCTCGACGCCTACGGACTCGAACCCGCACGCCTCGTGGAGGGCGATCGAGGCGGTGTTGTCCCCCCCGACTCTGGCGATCACGGAGTGGAACCCGTGGAGGTCTGCGAGACGGACGAGCTCGTCGAGCAGGGCCCGGCCTACCCCCTCGCCTCGGTGATCTGCATCGACGTAGACGGAGTTCTCTACCGTGGTCGCGTACGAGGGCCGGTCCCGGTAGGTCGACAGGGAGCCGAAGCCGACCACCAGTCCGCCCTCGTCGACCGCCACCACCACTGGGTAGGTGCCCTGGTGCTCGGACATCCAGACTGCCTGCTCTTCGGGTGTCCGGGGTCGGAGATCGAAGGTGGCCGTAGAGCCCACCACCTCTTCGTTGTAGATCCTGCGGAGGGACTCCGCATCCGAGGGCTCGGCCAGGCGAACGTGCATCCGTGGATGCTAGACGGGGGGCCCATTGTCCCCGTGCCCAGGATGTGGCTATGATCTCCTTTCTTGCTGCTCAGTCGAGCCGCACTGCCCCTGTAGCTCAGTGGTAGAGCACCGCCATGGTAAGGCGGGGGTCGTGGGTTCAATCCCCACCGGGGGCTCGCCCGTGGCGGCGTAGCTCAGTTGGTTAGAGCACACGGCTCATAATCGTGGGGTCGCCGGTTCGAGTCCGGCCGCCGCTACTAGTTCGACGGACCCGGCAAGACGGGGTCCGGCAGTGCAGGATCCTGAATTCTGGGATCCAGGGCAGTCAGTTCCAATGTAGGAATCACATCGGACCCCCGGCCATCGGCCGTGGGAACAAGGGAGTCACCGTGGCAAGAAACGATAAGCGCATCCAGGTCACGTTGGCCTGTGAGTCGTGCAAGCGGCGGAATTACATCACGACCAAGAACAAGATGAACGACCGTGAGCGGATCGAGATGAAGAAGTTCTGCTCGTGGGATCGCCGCCACACCGTCCACAAGGAGACCCGCTAGGCAGCTGGCGACGGGCCTCCCCACGCCTGATCGAGGCGCTGGGAGATCCGCCTGGGACGGGAGCCGTCCCTGGTGATAGCCTGAAGAACCGCCCCTGCGTTCGGGAGTCCGTTCGCGTCATGGCGGTCGACAGAGGGCAGTAGCTCAACTGGTAGAGCACCGGTCTCCAAAACCGAAGGTTGGGGGTTCAAGTCCCTCCTGCCCTGCTCTGCACCTGTGACAGTGGTCGTAAGGAAACAGCACGTGAACCGAGAACAGAAGCGACAGATGCAGCGGGATGGCCAGGACCCAGAAGGGGAGGCCGCGCCCACCCGCACCGCCACTCCTGCGCGCAAGCCGGTAAAGCGTGCGCCCTTCCGGATCGGCCAGTTCCTCCGCGAGGTACGCTCGGAACTGCGACAGGTGGCCTGGCCTAACAGGTCAGAGGTCATCAACTACACGACGGTGACCCTGGTCACCCTGCTATCGCTGATGACATTTATCTTCATCCTCAACTTCGCCTTCGCAAAGGGCGTCCTCTGGCTGTTCAAGCCCTGATCGGTATGACTGTGACCCAAGACGGAACAACTGCCCCCCTGGGCGACGACCCCGAACTCGACGTAGTCGAGGAGTCTG
>CAININ010000301.1 GCA_903849265.1 uncultured Acidimicrobiaceae bacterium | reverse complement strand
GTCGGTGGTGGACGAGGCGATCGTGCCTGCCCTCCTCGACCGGGCCAGGGGTGCTCAGCTGCTGGTGGTCGGGCCCCACGGCCAAGGGGGGTATCGAGATCTACTGCTGGGCTCGGTGGCGCACCAGTGCGTGCACCACGCTCCGTGCCCGGTGGCCGTGGTCCGAAACCCACGAGGAGCCGACATCGTGGAGGAGGAGCATGGCGACGACGGCGACACCGCCAGTGCTGGTGCTGGAGACGACGAACATCGGTGGACGACGAAGGTGGCTGCGCTGCACGGACAGGGAGTTTCGTCGCCAGGAAGACAGGGGGCAGGGAGATGATCGATAGCGAACGTGACGGCGACGGAGCCATCGCCATCGTCGGCCGCACGACAGCCAAGGAGATCGGTGAGCGGGTCGAGGTGCAGTGGGCGCTGAGCGCAGTGCCCGCCCTCGAATGGGCGGAAGTATTCGAGTTCGCCTCGGTCACCCGGCGCGAAGGTCCGGTCGACTGGCGAGACGGCGGAGGGCCGGACGTCGAAGGCGGCGTGGTCCGCTGGTTCGTCCCCACCGCCTTGCTCGAGGATGCCGACTCCGAGGTGGCGGAACGCCTTGACGTAGCAAACCGCAGGAGCCGTCCATGACGTCCCCTCTGGTCGGTGGTGCGCAAGGAACGAAGCGGGCTCCGGTGATCCGCCTCAGCGGGGCGAGGCACGGCATGCTTCGGTTTGCCGACCGAGCGGATGCGGGGTGGCAGTTGGCCGAGCGGCTCGAGCGGTTCCGCGGCTCCCGTCCCGTGGTGCTGGGACTGCCCCGCGGAGGGGTGCCCGTCGCCTATCAGGTCGCCTGCTCGTTGGATGCTCCGCTCGATGTCATCGTCGTGCGCAAGCTGGGCATCCCGTATCAGCCGGAGGTGGCGATGGGCGCCATCGGCGAGGACGGCGTCCAGGTCATGGACCAGCGCATCATGGCCCAGTGCGGCGTGAACGAACGCGACGTGGCCTCGGTCGAGGCGCACGAGCGCGAGGTGCTCGAGGCCCGCCTGCGGCGGTACCGCCGAGGACGCGAGCGGATCGACCTGACCGACCGGGTGGCCATCATCGTGGACGACGGGGTGGCCACCGGTTCCACCGCCAAGGTGGCGTGCCGTATTGCTCGGCTGCTCGGTGCGGCACGGGTGGTGCTGGCCGTGCCGGTAGGACCACGCGAAACCCTCGCCAACGTGCCGGAGGCCGACGAGGTCGTTGCCGTGTCAGAGCCGGCGGACTTCACCGCTGTCGGCCGCCACTACCTCGACTTCTCCCCGACCAGTGACGACGAAGTGGTCGTCCTGCTCGACCGGGCATCGCGCCGCTACCGCGAGCAAGGGTGGACGGAAGAGGCACCGGACTGCGACCTCGACGTCGTCATCCCGGTCGGTGACCTCCGGCTCGAAGGCCATCTGCATCTGCCCGAGCCGGCCAAAGGCGTGGTCCTGTTCGCCCACGGCAGTGGCAGCAGCCGGCACAGCCCGCGCAACCGGTTCGTGGCCGATGTGTTGTACGAGGCTGGTCTGGGCACCTTGCTCCTCGATCTGCTCACTCCGGCCGAGGAGCGTGACCGGGCCAACGTCTTCGACATCGAGTTACTCGCTGGCAGACTCCTGGCTGCTACGGAGTGGGTCCGCCAGCGGCCCGAGGCCAAGTCGTGCCGGATCGGCTACTTCGGCGCAAGCACTGGGGCGGGGGCCGCCCTGGTGGCGGCTGCTGACAGCCACGGAGGCATCGATGCCGTGGTGTCCCGGGGTGGTCGGCCCGACCTGGCCATGAGCCGCCTGGCAGATGTGACCGCACCCACCCTTCTTATCGTGGGTGCCGATGACGTGGCCGTACTGGAGATGAACCGAAACGCGCTTGCTGCACTGCAAGCCCCTAGCGAACTGCGCGTCGTCGAGGGGGCCGGACACCTGTTCGAGGAGTCGGGGACGCTGGCGGAAGCAGCGATCCTGGCTACTGACTGGTTCACCCGCTACCTCCTCGCAGAGGGCGAGCAGGGTGAGGGTGCAGCGCCGGTCGACATCGCCGCCGGCTCGGGTACACCTCGATGACGCCCGACGGCCACGGGGCCTTTGAGCTCCGGATGCCGGGACCGGAGATGATCGGGCAGATCCGATCGCTGGCCCGGCCGCTGCGTACCGACGCGGATCTCGACGGACTGGTCGACCGGCTGGGAGGCAACCGGTACGTGTGCATCGGTGAGGCCTCGCACGGTACCCACGAGTACTACGAGTGGCGGGCGCGGCTGAGCCGCCGTCTGATCGAAGATCACGGATTCACCTGGATCGGGGTGGAGGGCGACTGGCCCGACTGCTGGCGCATCAACCGGTGGGTGCGGGGCATGGGAGACCAGGACCTCGACGCTCGGGCATTGCTGGCCCAGTTCGAACGATGGCCGACGTGGATGTGGGCCAACGAGGAGGTGGCCAAGTTCCTGGCCTGGCTGAGAGAGTGGAACTCGGTCCGGCCCGCTGAGGCGCGGGTCGGCTTCTACGGGCTCGACGTCTATTCGTTGTGGGATTCGCTCCGTGAGATCATCCGATGGCTCGAGGCCTTCGCTCCGGACGCGGTACCGGCGGCGATGCAGGCGTGGCGCTGCTTCGTCCCGTTCAGCGAGGACCCCCATGAGTACGCCTGGAGCACCCGGATCGTGCCGGAGACCTGTGAGGCCGACGTCGTGTCGCTGCTCGCCGAGGTACGTCGTCGCACCGGCGGGCTCCCCCGTGACGACGAAGAGGCGTTCGACGCCTGGCAGAACGCTGAGGTGGCGGCCGACGCTGAGCGCTACTACCGGATCATGGTGCTGGGCGACCAGGAGTCGTGGAACATCCGGGACTACCACATGGTGGACACCGTGGACCGGCTTGCCCACCACCTCGGGCCGCGGTCCAAGGGGCTGGTGTGGGAGCACAACACCCACGTCGGCGATGCCCGGGCTACCGATATGGCCCGGGCCGGCATGGTCAACGTCGGCCAGCTCATGCGCGAACGCCACGGTGGGGAGGGGGTCGCGCTGGTGGGCTTCGCCTCCTACCGGGGGACGGTCATCGCCGGGGCGGCGTGGGGTGCGGCCGAATCTGTCGTGCCGGTGCCGGTGGCCAAGCCAGGGACCCACGAAGACTTGCTGCACATCGCCCTCGGGGCGCCGGCCGTCCTCGACTTCGCCGACGGCCCTGGCGGTCCGTGGCTCGAGGCCCGCCTCGGCCATCGGGCGATCGGTGTCGTCTACCAGCCCCACCGCGAGGTGGGGAACTACGTGCCAACAGTCATGGGGGGCCGCTACGACGCGCTGCTCTGGTTCGAGGAGACCGAGGCACTCCATCCGCTGCACCACGAGAGCCGGTCGATCGAGCCGGAGTTCGAGACTGAGCCGTCGGGGTTCTGACGCCATCTGCGGCCAGAGGACCCGTCATGCGTGGCGCCGTCACGACAATCCCGAGGTGGTCTCATCTGGCCACGAGGGAGGTGGTGCCGATGCGGACCCCTGATCCCACGGGCCGAGTCGAGCCCGGATCAGGGGGGGTGGGATCGATCGCCAGCCCAGATGACGCCATGTAGATGACCAGGCGCTCGGATTTGGGACTTTGGTCCCCTGCGGTCGTCGTTTGATAGTGACGATGGAAAGGGCATGGGCCAGTTGCTCGATGCGCCGACACCGGGGCACCGCTTCCGCATCGCGGCGGCGGCCGGGGGGATCGCAACTGCATGGAGTGCATTGCCAACAGCATCACCCCGAGCAGTAGGAGAAATGCAGTGAACCGAAATGATCGAACCAAGGTCAGCCATGCCGGACTGCTGCGCACCAGGATCCTCACCATTGCGCTAGCCGTCCTGACCGGGGCCGCGCTCACCGTTGTCACCGGGGGCATCGCAGCTGCGGTGCCTCCTGGTCAAATTGCGCCCTTCGGCGACGTCGTCTTGACCACCGGCTCGGCGGCCTTCACCGATCAGCTCGGCGTCATCGGAGGCAGCGGGCCCGTCACCTACGCCGAGGACACCTCGGCTAATTCCAGTCTTGTCGTCGTGTCTGCGAGCGGGGCGATCACCGTATCGGACACCCTTGCAGTTGGTAGCTACCCCGTGAGTGGCACGGCCACCGACAACATCGAATTCACTACCCCTTGGGCCTACACGTTGGTCGTGACGGCTGCGTCAATCACCCAATCGGCTCCGACAACGGGGACCACACCTGCAACGGGGTCATCGGCATTCACCGACACTTTGGCTGTCACCGGAGCGCTCGGCGATGTCACGTACAGCGAAGACACCTCGACCAACTCCGGCGACGTTGTCGTCGACGGAGTTGGCGCCGTTACCGTCCCGTTCGACTTGCCCGCTGGTGACTTCACCGTCGGCGGCACCACCTCGGACACCTACGGCAACACGGGCAACTGGACCTACACGTTGACCGTGACGGGTGACACGGGCGGACCGGGCGGACCGGGCGGGACGATCACCCAGTCGAATCCGACCACCGGGTCGGTCACGACAACTGGTTCGAGCACCTTCACCGACCAGCTCGCCACCGCCGGTGGAGTCGGTGACGTTTCGTTCGTAGAAGACATCTCGGCCAACTCCGGCGACGTCTATGTCGACGGGACCGGCTCCGTCACTACCTCCGGCACTCTGCCCGCCGGTGACTACACGGTGGGCGGCACCACCTCGGATGCATCCAGTGACACCGGCACCTGGACCTACACGCTGACCGTGACGGCCGTGACCATCACGCAGGACTCTCCCACCTCGAACAGCGTCTCAACGAGCAATTCTGGATCGTTCACAGACCAGCTCCACGTGCTCGGCAACACCTCGCCCGACCTCACGTACGTAGAGGACCCTTCGGGGAGCTTCACCCAGATCTTTGTCTCGCCTGGCGGGGCCGTCTCGACGACTCTCCCTCTTGCCGCCGCAGCCGACCCCTATCTCGTGTCGGGCACAGTCAGCGATGGTGACGGCAACACCGGAACGTGGTCATTCGCCCTGACGGTCACGGCGGGGGTCATCACCCAGTCGGCTCCGACCACGGGGACCACTTCGACCTACAGCTCGACTGGCTATACCGACCAGCTTGCTGTGACCGGGAACATCGGCCCGGTCGCCTACGTCGAGACATCGTCTCCGCACTCCACGGACGTCCAGGTCTCGTCGTCGGGCGCCCTTGCCACGGCCGGCACGCTGCCCGCAGGTGAATACGCGGTCGATGGCACCACCTCGGATGCGTACGGCAACACCGGCACGTGGTCCTACACGTTGACCGTG
>CAININ010000300.1 GCA_903849265.1 uncultured Acidimicrobiaceae bacterium | reverse complement strand
GAGATCGCCGTCCAGCTCCACGGCGAACTGGGCCGGCCTCCGACGCTGGTCGAGGTGGCGGCCGTCCAGCAGATGCTGGCCACGGCCCGCAACCAGGACGTGTTGACTGCCAGCATCGGCGTGGCCAGTTGGCTGGCCGTGCGAGAGGCGCTCGACAAGAAGCAGTAGGGGAGGTTGCCGTGGGTGTAGTGCGCGAGATGACTTGTAGGCCTATTAGGCGTACAATATGACCATGAAGAGTGCGGGAGAGTCCCGGACGGCCAAGACGGAGCGGATCGCCGTCCGCCTGACCCGCGACCAGGACGAGGTCGTCCGCAGTGCGGCGGAAGCCCGAGGCGAGCAGCTGTCGGAGTACGTGGTCCGCCGAATTGTCGAAGCCGCCCAAGCCGATCTGGCCGACCGACGGGTGTTCGTGGTGGACGATGCCGCATGGGCCGAGTTGCAGGTGAGGCTCTCTGCGCCTCCGGTCACCAAGCCCCGGCTCGGCACGCTCCTCGGCAATCCGTCGGTGCTCGAGCAGTAGTTGCTGTTCACGCCTCCCGTTCTCCTCAACGACGAACACTCAGCAGTCGGCTTTAGCTGCGGCAAGCCAGCACTCGACCGATGGATCGTCGAACGGGCCGCCACCAACCAGCAGACCGGCACCAGCCGCACCTGGGTGGTCGTGGACGACGAGGGGATCGTCGTGGGGTACTACGCCTCGGCCGCCGCTTCCCTCATCCGCAGCCAGGCAACCTCCCGTATTCGACGGAATCAGCCTGAGGAGATTCCGGCTCTGCTGCTCGGACGGCTGGCGGTGGACGAGGCGCACTCTGCCACCGGTCTGGGGTCAGCGCTGCTCAAGCACTTCTTGGTGAAGAGCCTCGAAGTGGCCGAGCTCGTAGGTGTCCGCGTCCTTCTCGTGCACGCCATGGACGAGGATGCCCGTCGCTTCTATCTCCACTTCGACTTCGAACCGTCCCCGGTCGATGACCACACGATGATGCTCATGGTCAGCGACATTGCCGCTCTAGCGGCTGACTGATCACTCGAACTCGTCGTCGATGAAGCGCCAGAGCGGCCCCGGGGGCAACCGTCACGGCCACGCCGCCAAGAGGTCCTCAGGATCGAAGGAAGCGGCCGCCCCCTTCGTCGTGGTGCCGCAGCGGCTGACCACCACGAGTGGTGTGGTTGCGTCTACGCCGGGAACCCCTGATGTCTGGCCCACCAACTCGGTGAGGTCGTTCTGATCGAAAGGCTGTGTATCGCGCCATTTGATCGAGCCTGCGAAGGTGATCTTCTGTGCAATCGGAGATCGATCGGCACCGATGAGATCGACCTCGAGGCGGTTGCTGCGCGTCCAGTAGCCCCCCACGGTGTTGGCATCGATCGAACCAAACGGTGCCAGGCGGAAGAGTGCTTCCCTGACGATTGGCTCAACGGCCTTGCCTCTCCACGTCGACCAGTTCGTCTTGAAGCGCTTGACGATGAGGTCCCCCCGACCTCGATCGATCTCAGAGAGGTGCGGCCCGATGAAGCGCAACCAGAACTGGAGATAAGGATCGGAGACTCGATAGCGCGCCTCGCGGCTCGGTGTCGTCGACAGCGGAAGTTCCTTGGTCACGATCCGCTTGGCCACGAGAATGTCGAGCGAACGATTCAGGCTCGCATGCTGCAGCCCGCCCGCTGACCTGGCGATGTTGGTGAACGTGCGCTCACCGGTACCGATCGCACTGAGGACGTCGCGCGCCTGGGCCTCGGTAGGGAACTCGGCCTCGAGCACTCGGATCGCGCCAGTCACGAACATTGATGCAGCACTTCCCACCGCTGCAGTGAGGTAGGCCTCTGCCCCTTTTCCTCGAGGCCATTCGTCACACAGCATGGGCATGCCGCCCGTGAGGAGGTAAGCGTCGAAGGCATCCGCCGCTGTGCGCGCCTTGATGATGCTCCCGACCTCGGAGGGAGACAGCGGGGGGACGACCATGTCGGTGCCCCGCTGAAACAGAGGCCGACCATGGGTGTTGAGCGTTTCCATCATCGCCAGGTCAGAACCGACGAGGATGAAGAGGACTGCCTTGGAGGACAGGTGACGGTCCCAGTACTTCTGAAACGACGCCTCGGTACTGGCGCTGTCGCCCACCAGGTAAGGGAACTCGTCGATGACTACTACGGATGGTTCGTGCTCATCGAGCGCCGAGGCCAATAGGCCGAGGCATCCGTCCCAATCACGAGGAGTCACTCCCGAGAAGACGTGCGCATGAGGAAGAGATGAATCTGCTGCCTCCCTGGAGAAGATCTCGAACTCTCGGTCCCCTTGCCCGGACGCCGTGAAGAACAGCGCGGGCACGCCCGCCGCGTCGATGAACTCCTCGATCATTCGACTCTTGCCGACACGCCGTCGCCCTCGTATGAACAGACAGCGCCCAGGCTTCCCGGTCGCGACCTCGGACGCCACACGACCTAGCTCAGCGCGCAGTGCATCGAGTTCCTTGGTCCGGCCTACGAATCGAGCCACCAGCGTTCCTCTCGGATCCCCATTCCAACTACAAACCTCGATAATAGTATCTTGGAAGATACTATCTTTAGAGATACCATGTAGGTGCAGCAAGCGGGTAGCAAGTACAACACCCACCTCTCTGCTGGCCGACGCTGCGAACGGTTCTCACCGTGGCCGCATGGGTCCGACGGATCACTCGCCACCCGCTAGGAGGACCGCACCGCCCCCGGCTACCGCAACGGGTTCGACCCGGCCAGACTGAGCAACTCCCGTGAGACGAAGAGCGCGGCTGGCTGACCGGTGGTCCCGCTGCGAACCGTTCCGTACTCGGTGAGAATGCCGACTGCACCGAGCCGCTGCAGTGTGGCCCGTGCCGCCTTGGGGGAGATGCCCAGCTCATTGACGAGCGTCCTCGAGGTGAGGACGAGGTGGCGGGGCAGCAGGTCGATGGCGGCAAAGACGGCGGCATCACTGCGTATCGATCTACCCGTCGTCGCCAGACGCTCCCGCCACTGCACGGCGAGCTCCTCGACATGGGTGATGAGGGAACGCTGCGCCTTGCCGCCCCTGGCCACCGCGTCGGCAAACCACCCGATCCAGCGCCGGTGATCCCCGAGCCGAAACAGCACCAGCCCGGTGGCATAGCCAGCCACATCAGCAGCAATGGCCACACTCACCGGTGGAGGCACCACCAGACCCAGTCGACGGGTCAGTAGCCAGGCCACCAGCACCCGACCGACCCGGCCGTTTCCATCGGCGAATGGGTGGATCAGTTCGAACTGCGCGTGAGCCACGGCGGCCTGAGCGACGGGGTCGATGTCGGTGCGGTTTGTGTAGTCGACGAGATCCTCGAGCAGAGCAGCCAGTGCGGAGGGAGGGGGTGTCACCAGATGCGCGTCCAAGGGGCTGGTTCCCCCGGTCCAGCCCTGCTCGTCACGGAGCACCCCCACATACTGTTCGGGGGTGGGGCTGTCCGCCATGAGCGTGCGGTGCCACTGGCATAACAACTCCACCGAACATGCGTCCATCCCATAGGCGCTGGCCACCGCATCTGCCACGGCATCGAGGTTCGATGCCACCCAAGTGGCCGGTGTAGCGGCGTGCTGGCCGAGGTGCTCCTCAGCGAGCACGATGTCGACCACGGGTGCGGTGATTCCCTCGACATACGACGAGGCGACACCCTCGGCCCGCAGCAGCAGTCGGGCCAGAGGTTCGTACTCGACGGCCATCGCTTCGGCGGCAAAACCGACCTCGGCGGCGGCGGTTGCACAGCGACTGGCACTCGCGGCGTCGAGGGTCAGGTCGCGTGACGTAAGCAGAGCCGGGACGAAAGCTCGAACCCGGCGGCCGCGCCAGATGACCTCTACCTCCGAACCCACTGCCTCAGACTCGGAATGCCCCGTCACCTGATCCTCCATTAAGTACCGATAACCATATATCGGTACTGTATGAGGCAAGGGCGGCAGGGGAGTTTGCAGCTGCAGCGCGCCACGAGTGGCGATCGTCATCGTCAGTCAGGCCGCGTGACGACAGTGGCAGCCACGTCGTACATCCGCTGCGCCCATGCAACAGCGTCGCGGGCGCTCGCCGCGGAAATGGGTGTTCCCTGGTACTGCGACTTCGATTTGAGCACAAGCAGTCGCCGGAAGGTCGAGGCGAGAGAGGCGCCGTCCGACCCAGACATCCGAAGCTCATAGACAGCCTGGTTGTGATTATCAGATTTGATTGTTGTTCTTCGGGCCTTCAAGCAGATGGCGTCCTTGCTGTTGATGCCAGAGATGACCGCCGAAGAGGCTGCCGCGCTGTGACGCTTGAAGTCGTGCTCGTCGCGCGCCGCCTCAAGAAACTCACGGGCCTTGTCGAGATGGGCCCTGGCCTCGGCCAGATAGGTCACCGCGGAACTCTCTCCTTTCGCAGGACGTCGAGGGGGGGTCTTCCGGTGACGACGAGTGCATCCCGCCGCAGCGACTCGATCAGCAGGTCATCGGCGGCTATCAGAGTGGCAAGTTCCCCGCTCTCGTACTCGAGGATCTGACAGTCGTTGCCCGACCACGCGCTCACTCGTTCGGCAAGGTCATCTAGCTGGCCCCGCCAAGTGGGGCTGTCGGCATCGATGGTGCTCGACCGGATAACCAGGAGGTCGATGTCGCTGTCGGTCGTGCCCCCGCCCCGCGCGGCTGAACCGAACATCCATAGGGCTTCAGGTGCCTGCGTCCAACCCTCGACAGCGTTGGTGATATTGGCCAGAAGGCGACCTCGTAGGTCGGCCAACATGAGCAGAGGTTCCGCTACGACATGCTCCCGGTTGAGGCGGTAGAGGTAGGCGGGGGGATGGGACTTCCGCAACACAACACCTGCCTCAACCAGTTCCGCAAGCACCTGACTGACGCGGCGGTAGCCGGCCCGCTCTCCGGTCATGGCCGCCACTGCTCGCCCGCTCATGGGTTGGTCCGCACGCGCCAAGACGCGTAGTACTGCTCCGCTGACGTAGGGAAGTACAACTTGTGACGGGTCACTGAGGTCCATGCTCGACTCCTTCTATGGGCAACCAAATGCCCACTTGGGCATTCTAATGCCCATGTGGGGTCGCCCAATACCGAAAGAGCCGGGCGGTCTCCAGCTCACTCCAGCTAACCGCGCCCGCGCTCAGCACATCCGGTCAGTGGTGGTGATGGTGCCGCTGATTGAAGAGCCGCGGCGGTGGGTTCGGGAAGAGGGGCTGCAGGTTCGTCGGCTCCGACCCGGATGCGTCGTTTCGAACGTTGGTCGGGGTCTCTCCGCCATGCCTCAGCACGAAGAGCAGAAATTTCAAGATATTGAGCATGGTGGCACCGTACGGGTCGGGTGTGACACTTGTCTCGGGTGTGACACTCATGATGACGCCTGGAACTCGAGTCGACGGGACCGGCGGGCGCCCGCACCACCACCCATCTCTCCAGTTGAACTCTTCGACCGATCTGGTATCTGTTCCGATACCATTATTTCGTGAACGCAGGACTGGTCATCCGCACAGCTCGGAAGCAGTCGAACTTGAGCCTCCGGGCCCTCGCCGCCCGAGCCGGCACCTCTCACGCCACGCTCTCGGCCTACGAGCACGGCCGGGTGGACCCGACGACCGCCGTGCTGTCGCGGATCATCAAGGCCACCGGCCACTCGTTGGAGACCACCCTCCTCGGGATCCCCACCGACATCGAAGGACTTTCGCGAGGCGACGAGCTGATCGCCGTGCTCGAGTTGGCCGAGCACTTCCCCGCCCGCCATGCCCCCGCCCTCGAGTTCCCTCGGTTCGGCCCCGCATGACATCGATCGTCGACAAGATCGTGGCGCTCTCCATCGCCCTGGATGCCCAGCGTCTCCCCCATGCCTTCGGTGGCGCACTGGCGCTGGCGTTCTGCACCGAGCGAGCCCGGGCCACCATCGATATCGATGTGAACGTCTTCGTCGGCCAGTACAAGGCCGCCGTTGTGCTGTGGGCGCTCCCTGAGGCGGTGGTCCGGACCGATGCCGACCTGGCGGCCCTCGCACGTGAGGGCCAGATCCGGCTGTGGTGGGACCAGACGCCGGTCGACATCTTCTTGGACAAGACCGAGTTCCACGTCCAAGCGGCATCGCGCCGGCGACTCCATGAGTTCGCCGGGCATCAGATCCCCTTCTTGGGCTGTTCGGATCTGGCCGTCTTCAAAGCGTTCTACAACCGCACCATGGACTGGGCCGACATCGAGGCGATGATCGCCATCGGCTCACTCGACGTCGACCACACCCTCGGCACGCTGGTCCGCTACCTCGGCGAGGACGACGAGCGGGTGGAGCGGCTGCGGTCGCTGGCGCCGGTCGACGGGTAGCCGCCGGAACTCAGTTTCGCTACCGCTCGACTTCCTCCACGGCGCGGAGCACCAGGATCGTGGCCCACCGGAGCGCATCGCTCGCCTTCCTGGAAGACACGAGGACGACCCCGTAATGAGCCTCGTCCTTCACGTCGAGCAGGCGGCCGAGCGTCGAGGCCAGCTTGGCGCCGTCAGGAACGGCCGACTTCAGGAGATCGGTGGCACCCCGGTGGTCGTCGCCACGGTGCCGGTTCCGAAGGCGGGCGCAGCAGATGGCGTCTCCGGCTGCGATTCCGGCCAGTACGGCGAGTCCAGATGAAACGCTGAGGAACTCATCGCGGCCCTGCTCTGCCAGCACGTCTTCGGCAACACCGAGGTAGGCGCGCGCTGTCCGCAGCCGCACGCGGGCCTCACCGATGCCACACGGCGCGGTCTTGGCTGGCTTGGGCATGGTGCGCTACCTCCCCATCTTCGTTCCAGCAGTCGACAACCCGATGCCGGCAAATTCGAACATCTCAACACCATCCTGATGGATCTCCTCTACCAGCAGCCCGTTCTGCTGCTGGCTGGTCCATTCGCCGATAGATAAGTCCACGACCTGGAGAACGTTGCCACTCCACAGCCGAACGTGGCTTCGCAGGGTGTCTAACTGATCATGCCAACGCGCTGCCTCATCGGGAGTCGCAGGGGCCGCCTCCGGCGCTGTCGGGATGGACCTCACCTTGTTGTCCCGCCGTCTTGATGGGGCCTCGTCGGGCATGGGCGGATGGACCACGACGAGATCGATGTCACTAGCGACGTCACCATCGCCCCGGGCGGAAGAGCCGAACACGCACGCGTAGACCGGCGCCGGTTGCCACGCACCGATCTCGGCACGCATGCGTCTCCAGAGCTCGACACGCAGGTTGGCGAGGACGTCGGCCGCGGCCGCCGCAACGTGATCCCGATTGAGCTGATGCACTCGGTTACGGCCCATCTCCATCGCCTCGACGATCCCCTGTTCGACAAGTCGAGCCAGGCATCGGCGAACACCGATCTCCGAACCACGTGCCGCCTGGGCAGCTACCTCGCCGACCGTTAGGGGCCGCCCAGAACGGGCCAGAACGGCCAGAACCGGTCCATCCAGCGTCGGGGTCACTGCGCGTGTCGGGTCTCCGAGGTCCATGATCATAAAGTATAGGTGCCTCTACTATTTGAGAATTCCGCAATCCAGACGGTCATGCGAACGCTGAAGCTCATAGTGGAGGATGCCGGAGGAGTACAACGATCCGGAGGAGTACAACGATCCGAAGGAGCCATCGGGACACTGATCATGGTGGTCATCCCCGACGGCGCGTTGCGCAGGGGCTTTGCCGTCCTCGCCGACTCGCTTTCCGCACGAACCCCCCGATCTGGTCGCCGAGGCGGCCCAGGGCGTGTACCTCGAGGCCACCATCGGCCACATCGGTGATCAGGGCCAGGCCATCGCCGGCCAGGAGAACAACCAACCGCCGCACGGGCTTACATGTCCGAGCACTGTAGGCACCCAGTTGCCAACCATTACCCTCGCGCATGGATTCAGAGAGCCAAGGGACCCGTCAGGCCCCTCCCACTCACCTCCAACTCCTCACCACGACCTTCCTCCTCGGTGCCACCAGCTTCGGTGGCGGACTCCTGGCCTACGTCCGCCAAGTGTTCGTTGTAACGAAGGGATGGGTGGACGAGGAGGCCTTTATCGAGGCGCTCGAGGTCGCCGAGGTCATGCCCGGGCCCAACATCATCAACCTCGTCGTCCTCCTCAGTGACGACCTGCTCGGGGTAACGGGAGTCATCCTCGCTCTGCTCGGCATGGTGACCCCGGCCATCGTTGCCAACTGCCTGTTGGCTGCCTTCGCCATCCACTTCACCCATGTTCCTGTGGTGGTGGCCTTATTGGCCGGCTTCGGCGCTTCT